>JAGVLG010000043.1 GCA_020054325.1 Gammaproteobacteria bacterium | reverse complement strand
TTCAATCGATAGGAAGGCTGGTTTGATATCCATAGGGCTTGATTCTCTTATGGCTGTTGAACTTCGAAATAAGTTAACACAGAGCTTAGGCGATTCATTGAATAAAGCCCTGCCCGCAACATTAATACTAACTCATCCAACTATTGAGGAACTTGCAAAGTTTCTCAGTGAACAGCTTGTCACAACACAAGAGAAAAGAGCGTTGACTACTGACGTCGGACTTCTTATGTCAGGTACCACAAATGAATTCAAGTGCAAATTATTCATGTTTCCTTATTTAGGCGGGGGGGTAAATGTTTATAATGAATGGGTAAACTTATTCGACAAGAGCGTTCAGGTTAATATGGTAGCTCCTCTACAATATTTTATTGATAAAAATAAAACATTATGGTTTGACAACATCATTGATGATATATCGGATTTAATAATTAAACAATTAGACGATAGACCCTATGTTTTTTTTGGGCATAGCCTTGGAGCTTTTGTAGCATATAGCGTTTCTTTAGCGATTAAAAATAAAGTTGATAAGCTACCCCAAAATTTGTCATTGTCTGCTTTTCCCTTCTCTGCTTTGGGTGATAATAGTATATTTAAAAGTACAACGCTGAATAAAGAAACATTTGAAGAAGTTTTGTCTCTTTTTGATATCCCACAAGATTTAAAAAATAATGACGCAGCGTATGAGAGCTTTGTAAATGTAGCCTTACAGGAAGTTCTATGCTTCATTACACATAGTCGGAAAGTTTGTGATAGGTTAGATATTCCAGTAACCGCTTTCTACTATTCAGAAGATAGGTTTGCCACTAAAGAAGCCGTTGATCTTTGGCAAAATTGTACTTCCGGAAAATTCGATTTAATTCCCCTTAGTGGCAACCATTTTGGACCGTTTACAAACGAAAATAATAAAAAAATCGTCCGTATTATACAGTCAAAGTTATGAGAATTTTGCACTACAAATTTCTCATATCGTTTTACGCAGCATATATCATTTTACACCGAACAATAACTAAACACTGCCTGGACGCACACGAGAAAAGAGCGCAAATTGCATTAGGGTCAGACTTTAGTTAGAAAGACGAATGCATGCTTGCAATTATCTAAATAATTACAATTAACTCCTTAGAATCAGGGGGCTCCAATATGTGTCTGGCTGTCTTGCTAGCATACCATGTGATGCGAAGCGTGCATCAACGCAGTCCGCAGGCTCCGTAGACAGTATAAGCTTGCCTAGCTTGGATGCCATAGCGAATATTACGATTGAGCTATCAGCTTATAATCGATTAAAGTATGATGATATTTGTAGTCAACAGCATACCAGGCAGTATTATGAGCAACAAAAAGTATGATATCGCGATTTTAGGAGCTACCGGCATGGTGGGTGAAAGCTTGCTTACTATATTAGAGGAGCGTAAGTTTCCGGTTAATAAAGTTTATGCCTTGGCTAGTGAGCGATCTGCTGGTGAAACAGTATTACTGGGCAATAAGACTTTAGATGTGCTTGATGTTGCAGACTTTGATTTTGCAAAAGTACAGATTGGCCTATTCTCTGCCGGAGCTGCAGCTTCTAAAATATATGCTCCAAAAGCTGCTGCAGCTGGTTGCGTTGTTATTGATAACACATCCTATTTTCGCAATGATCCAGATATTCCATTAGTTATTCCCGAAATCAACCGGCAGCGGATTGCAGATTATAAAAAACGCAATATTATTGCAAACCCAAATTGCTCTACCATTCAAATGTTAGTAGCATTAAAACCCATATACGATGCCGTTGGGATCAAAAAAATTACTGTTGCAACATATCAATCGGTTTCTGGTACTGGAAGGGCAGCCGTGAGCGAATTAATCCAGCAATCCATGCATCTTCTTAATGGTAAACCAACAGAGGCCAAGGTATATAGTCAACAAATAGCCTTTAATGTGTTGCCACATATTGATGAATTTTTAGATAATGGCTTTACTAAAGAAGAAATGAAAATGATCGTAGAAACACATAAGATCATGGAAGATCCGCATATTATTGTCAATCCCACTACAGTGCGAGTTCCAGTAGTATCTGGGCATTCTGAAGCGATCACAATAGAAACGTCCGAGCCATTGAGTGCGCTTGCTGCCCGAGAATTATTAGCAGATGCTCCCGGGGTAAATGTTATTGATGATCCAGATAACCTAGAATATCCAACGGCATTTCGAGACGCGGTAGGTAGTGATGCTGTGTTTGTAGGTCGGATCCGTAACGGCTTGAACGATTTGTATACTTTAAATCTTTGGGTTGTGGCTGATAATGTACGCAAGGGTGCTGCGTTAAACAGTATTCAGATTGCTGAGGTTTTAGTGCATGACTATCTTTGACTATAATATGCTCTAAGTCACTATTAATAGTCTCCATATTAAGGAGCGCGATAGGTGCGCAGAATCAGAAGTTTAGTAAATTACTTAGCAATAATTTATATTGCCTGCAGCGCTTCAATGGTTAATGCCATCACTTTTGGCGATATCAAGGTTTATTCATATTTAGATGAGCCGTTAAATGCTGAATTAGAAGTTACAGATATGGGTGGTATGGATCCTAACACTTTAATTGTTAGCCTGGCATCTGCAAATGATTTTGTACGCGCAAATTTACAGCGAACTTTTTTCTTAACTACATTAACTTTTGATGTGCAAACATATCAGGATCGGGTCTTTGTTTGGATCCGTAGTAATAAAGTAGTCAAATCGCCATATTTAGAATTACTGATCCATTTTGAATGGCCAAACGGTAGCTTTATCAAAGATTATACAATGCTGTTAGATCCTCCACCAAGGAGTGTTGATAATACGCAGCGACCAGTTCCATATAGTTCACTTGCGGAAAATCAAACTAGCCAGAAGTTATTTCCCAGCGATATAGAAAAAATAAAACGTGAAGGAGCTGCTAATAAAGCTAATGTTACAACTCAATCAAAGCCGCAAACACAGCAGATAACTACACCACAGCCAGGCAACCAGACGCAGCCGACATTATCTGCAACAACTCAACCAAACAATACAACGCAGCCACAACAACCCACACCGTCTACCACACAACAACCACCGGCAAATTTTGACACTTCTTCGCAATATCAAAAAACAAATTTTCAAAAACAAGTAGATCGGACGCAAGCATATGAGCAGAAAACATCTGAGTCGTTACTAGATGCTGCTGTTGCTGAAGTAAAAGAACTTGATGCTTTGGTTGACACAACAGCGGACCTAGATCAAATAGCTGCCAAGCGCCAAAAACATTTAGATATGTACAAGGATGTTGTAGATAGTAATGAACCAGAAATTGATTTTGGGGAAGTAATTAAACCCGCAGGGAGCAAACCAGACGCAGCTCGAGCTGTAGCTGTCCCAGGTAAACCAATGAGCGCAACTGGAGCCCCAGTTGCTGCTGCACCTCCGCAACGTGCTAGCGGTAGTATTACTTTATTATTGACCGGTTTTCTATTGGGAGCGGTCATAGTATTAGGTATTGGCCTAAAGAAAGGTTGGCATAAAAAATTATTAGCGCGCCATGTTGAGCAGGCTGATGTAATCACACCATTACAAACCTACGATGAAGAATTTGACATGGAAATTGATCTGGATGTCGCACATAAAAACTTAATGCAGCATGAAATTACGGAAGAGATAGAATTAACTGCATTACCAGCGGATAAAGTTACCAGCCAAGATGTAAATCTGGATGAGTTTGAACGCGAGCTTGCAAGTTTATCAGCAGAAAAGTTTGGATCAGATGCTCCGTCCAAAAAGATGCCTGTAAAGACGGTGTCTGAGCTGCTAAATATCGGCGATTTGATTAAGACAGATATGCCATCAGTAACTCAGACGCCAGTACAGCCTGCACAACCATCTGAACCATTAGAATCCCCAGAGCCATTACCAAAGGTAACAGTTGAAACTACAACTGCTGATACCGGCGCCACGGAACCCCAGTTTAATTTTGATGAAATAGAGGCAACAATTACAGTAGATAATGCTAAGGCTCAAGCAGAACAGCAAGTGAAGCAATCAAAATTATTAGATAATGTATCTGCAGAGGCTGAGTTAAAATTAGTTGATGAACCGCAAGCACCGGCAAACAAACCCAAACCGACCGAATTAAAACTCGAAAATGAGACTGCAGATGTATCTAATACCGAACTATCCCCGGAAGAGCAGGCGATTAAGCTAAAAATTGATTTGGCTAAAAAATATTTAGAAGCTGGCGACAAAGATACGGCGCGGTTACTTTTAAAAGAAATTATTGCTACCGCTAAAGATAAGCAAAAATTAGAAGCTGAAATCATCCTAAGCGGCATTTTATAACTCGCCGTAATCATACTTTGTGCATTGCCACTGCGCTCACAAACAATTTACCTGAATATACAATCAATTTGAGAAAGTAATTGGCATCTGCTCAATAACTTGAGGCTTGTGAAATATTGCCCCATGTTATTGAGCAGATACAGTCATTCGTAAATTTAACATATAGCTTGCAAAGGCTATTGATGTTATACTGCGAGCCAGTTACCTTAAAAAATAAAATTTCATTAGTTCATGCATGGTGGTTATATGCTTAAATATTTTGCAACAGTCTTAGGTTCAACTAATAATTTATTAGCGCTTGAAAGAGCTGAGCTTAGACGGGCGCTAGATGCATTTCATGCAGAAATTGGTGGCAAACTAATTTATGTGCATGCATTACCTGGCTTGCCAGTTGATGGTATTCTTCGCTCCGCATTTGAATATAAAGGCATATATATCAGAAAACACTTTAATCATCTAAATAATGATGAAGAAACTGATGATTTTTGCGAATTATTATTAGGCGAAGGTCTAGCTACGATTCATTTTTCCCTGAATGCGCATGTTGATGATTATTTCTATTTAGAACATCCATTTGTAGTTCTTATTCCTGCGAATAGCGATCTGTTACTGCAAACAACATCAATGTCATTTTCTGAAGTGATTATACTTGGTGATTATAAGCTGCCGTCAGATGCGGTAGTGATGGTACGAGAATCTAATAAGAATCAGGTTCCAGATTATTACCACAAAAATCATAAAGTTGTTGTTTTCAATGATGTGGTTAGCAGTCCATCTGAATATTATCATGATTTAAATAAAAAAAGGGCAGCTGTAGATAATGTGGTTGCAGAACTTGGTGGTGCTAAGTTAAACATGCAAGGAGACTTTTGGTGCAGTTTTAAGGTTATAGATCATTCTGGTAGAAATATTAATACACCTGAAATATTAAAGGGGTTATTTGCAAAACGTGCCATTTCATTTGGGGTTCATAACTACACGCGCCAAGATTCTTGTGGTGAGCAGTGGCGAGATTTTTATACTACAACACATTCATCAATATATATAGTTTTTAGAGGGGATCTAGGGTTTTCAATCGAAGCTTATCATAGCGCAAAGCTTAATGATTGGCTTAAAAAATTATTAGTTCCTGCTAATTATATGCAAGCCCACTTAAAAAGAAATAAATATAATTTGATTTGTTTGCGTGCTATGGATTTTATTTTTGATCACTTCAGGGAGAAGAAGCTTGCTCGCAAATATATTTCTAGTCATTTGAAAGAGCACCTGGTTGAGCTTGAGAAATCCGGTCTTTTCAACGTTGAGCGTGGCTTATTTCCGGAGTCTCTGTTAGAAGCAAAGACGGTAGATGAACTTGCTAAAATTATATGCGACTATGACTATCTTAAACATCAAAAAAGAGGGGAAACGTTTGATCTTATCACCTCAAAACAATTGATGGCTCACTTAGTCGAACATTTGTTCTCAATGAACCCGATCGAGGCAAGAAATTTCTTAATTACATATTTTGAAAAATCAAGCTTTGTGGCTGCATTTTTACCACATGAGCGTTCTGATATGCTACAGAATTTGCAAAACATGTATGTCCTTTTATATTCTAACTGCCCATATGTTTCTGAAAAAATGTTCAACAATTATGCGCCAATACTTACAAAAATGCTGGATTTAGTTGAGTTTAAGATCGATAAAAGCCGAGAGGATTGGGAGTGGTGTCATATAATTCTATTCCATCTTCATTCATGGAATGTTATTGAAACGGCAGATAATGAAATAACAGATGCATTATTGCAAAGCATCCTGAAACAGCTGTTTGATAAGACAGTTGCGCGTTTGGCAAAATGTGCTCCTGATCCATCAGTTAGATCGACAAGATCTGCCCTAATTTTTTCTGCTATGGCGGTTGGGGTTATTAGTGCGACCCCTTATATTGTTGAGTATACCCAAGAGGCATACCGGCATTATACAAGCCAACATCCCTGATTTATATTGTTACAGATTGAATATTCATGCTAACATAAGCCAACAAATGAGTTTAATAACTAAAAATGCAACGATTGGCTTTAGGTGTAGAGTACATTGGTACAAATTATAGTGGCTGGCAGCGTCAAAAAGATCCTGCTGTGCGTTCCGTTCAAGCGGATCTGGAAGCTGCGTTAAGTGTTGTCGCCGATCATCCAGTGACTACAGTTGCAGCTGGTCGTACTGATGCCGGGGTTCATGCAAGTGGCCAGGTGGTACATTTTGACACTACAGCGTTACGTACTGAACGGGCTTGGGTTTTTGGCTCTAATACCAATTTACCTTGCGGCATTAGGGTTTTGTGGGTTAAAGCAGTTCCCCCTGACTTTGATGCCAGGCTCTCTGCTCAAAAACGACATTATAAGTATATCATCTACAATAATAATATTCGCCCCAGCTTGCTACATGAATATGTTGGCTGGCATTATGCTGCTTTAGATGCGGCTAAAATGCATCAGGCAGCGCAGCATTGGCTTGGTGAACATGATTTTTCTAGTTTCCGCGCGGTTGGCTGTCAAAGTAGGTCAGCGGTAAGAACGGTAAGCTATATTACAGTAAAGCGTAGTGGAGAGTTAATAGTTTTTGATATAATGGCCAATGCCTTTTTGTACCATATGGTTAGAAACATGGTAGGCTCGTTATGTAGTATCGGAACAGGGAAGATGCCAGTGGAATGGTCGCATGAGTTATTGCTCGCAAGAGATCGTACGAAAGCGAGTGCAACGGCAGCGCCACAAGGATTATATTTGGTAGGGGTGTATTATCCTGATGAGCTGCAGATCCCCTCCGCCACAACAAATTTATGGTTTTTGAAGCAAGGTTAATATAATATGAGTTGGTTGACAAAGTTTATGCCATCGCGGATTCGTCATAGTGATGCGCAAAAAAAGAAGGGGGTACCGGAAGGATTATGGTCGAAATGCCCCGAATGCCATTCATTTCTCTTTGTGAGTGAATTGGAAAAAAATCTTAATGTATGTCCTAAATGTAACCATCATCACCGCATAAGTGCCAGAAGACGTATCGAGATATTCTTAGATCCAGTATTACAAATGGAAATCGTACCAGAGTTAGAGCCAGTAGATCGTTTGAAATTTAAAGATACTAAAAAATATAAAGATCGACTTTTAGCAGCTCAAAAAATTACAAATGAGCGTGATGCTTTAATAGCAGTGCGCGGGCATTTGAATGGCAAACCAATTGTAGTCTGTGCTTTTGAATTCAGTTTCATTGGCGGTTCGATGGGGGCGGTAGTTGGTGAAAAGTTTGTACAAGCTGTTAATACTGCTATAGCCACTAAAGCGCCATTAGTATGCTTTGCATGTAGCGGTGGCGTACGCATGCAAGAATCTTTAATTGGGCTGATGCAAATGGCTAAAACCAGTGCT
This sequence comes from Gammaproteobacteria bacterium, assembly GCA_020054325.1. Taxonomy (GTDB): domain Bacteria; phylum Pseudomonadota; class Gammaproteobacteria; order UBA6186; family Azoamicaceae; genus JAGVLG01. The sequence continues at coordinate 33,027 of JAGVLG010000043.1, read as the reverse complement.
GCGATTTCAAAATTAGGATCTTTAGGTTTGCCATATATTTCAGTATTAGTTGATCCTTGTACTGGAGGAGTATCGGCAAGTCTAGCGATGCTGGGAGATTTAAATATTGCGGAGCCAAAAGCATTGATAGGTTTTGCAGGACCAAGGGTTATTGAGCAAACCGTACGTGAAAAATTACCAGAAGGTTTTCAACGTAGTGAATTTTTACTAGATCAGGGCTTTATTGATATGATAGTCGATCGGCGCAATATGCGTGATACAATTAGCAATTTACTTGCGAAGATGATGTAGCGCTTTAGTTTTTACGCATAGATATAAAGGGATTTTACGCATGCTAGATTTTACCTGGTTTGATTTATTAATAGTCGTGGTGTTTGTATTATCCACTGCAATTGGCATATATCGTGGCATATTGCGTGAATCGTATACTATAGTTGTTTGGAGTATAGCATTCATTATTGCAATGGTTCATGGCCGTGCTGCAGGTGAAATATTTACTTTTGTGGATAGCGCCGCAATTAAAAAAGTTTTAGGGATGTTATTTTTATTTATTGCGGTACTAATTGCTGGGTTACTTGTTAAATTTTTTGCTTTTAAATCTTTAAATGTTGGCAAGCCGAATGGGTTAGATCGTTTTGGTGGTAGCATTTTTGGTATATTGCGAGCTTATGTAATTGTTGCTTTAATTTTCGTGTTTGTGGCGCCATCAAAATTTGCAGAGCAAGAGGCATATAAGGATTCACAGCTAGGGCCATACTTCCAGGATATCGTGGATTTCTTAGCTATTAAAATGCCACCGAAATGGCAAAACAAAAAATTGAAAGATAGTTCTGTAATAATTGAGCAAGAGATACCGGTAGAAAGCAATACTAATTCAAATTAAAAAGTGTATCGCATATCTAGGTAAAGCATGTTATCGGTATAACCATCCATTGCGGTACGATCCCAGTTTAGCTTAAATTCAAATTTATTTACTTTTGCCATGGTTAGGGATGCGCCATAACGGATCCCTGTAATCGGTAAGCCGGCGCGGGAATAAAACTGCGCACCGCCTTCTTGGAAGTTACAAACCATATTTTGGGTACCGCGAACTGCATTATATACGCCCTTCACATGAAATTCTGGAACGTATAAAATTTGTTTTAACACTGAAGGAAATTCGAATTTAAACCCGGCGGTTAATTGGATCATGTTAGCACTGTCGGCTAGCACAGTTAAATTAGTAGCATTTCCTGCGCCTTCGTGGTAATTGTAACCAGTACCAACTGTAAATAAGCCTGAGGCCTCAGGTGAAATTTGTACAAATGGACTGGGTCTATAGCTGCGGCCAAACACAAACTTGCCGCCAAATTGTTGATTGCTATAACCGCCTGAGGCATTTTGAACATAACCATTAATATCAACATGTCTGTTAGCCTGAAAGTGATTATTGGCTAGTGCTAGGGTCCAATTAGTATAGTTTGCTAAGATATCGTAGGAGCCATAAAATAGTGCTTGGTAGCTGGTGACTCTGGTGGATGATTCAGGATTAATTTTATCAATTACTGTTGACATGGTAACGCTTAAACCTCCGCCAAGTAATAAACATGGTGAGATAAACTTATCTAAACCAGCTACGCCACCACCGGTATTCGCATAATACCCCATAGTGTTACCGGTTTCATTTTGATTAGCGCGATCTCCAAGCGCACGAAACCAAATATTGAGATCACAACTCTTCTCTCCGGAACTATACGTCTTTTTACGTTTAGCATCTACAATTCTTAATCCTACTTGTTCTAAGCTTTGGTCTTGTAACATGAAAGTATATAGCGGTGCAGAAATTAGTGGTGCCAACTGGCGTAAACTGTTCTGTAATTGTAGTGGGGTATTTGAAGCTTCTACACCGTTTAATAATGCTAATTGACTAGTGTTGGGTTGATTAGCACCGAAAACCTCGAGGATCTGTCCGATAGATTTGGTTATACCCTGTGTTGCATAAGTTTGAAATGGAGTGCGATCTAAATGGATCACTATAGTATTTGTGACAACTGTTGGGGTATTAAAGTTTAAGAACAGCGTTGCTGCTGGGACAGTGTATGCAGCTGGCGCCCCACCTATAGTTGGCGCCAAGACTAAAGTATAGTCCCCCTCAGCAAAATAGCCGCCAGTGTAGGCAACCTGAAAATTAGCAAATTGTGGGCTAGCAAAAATAAAATTAGCTTGGCCAAAATTATATATATTATTTAATGTTGCTATATGCGTACCACCTAAAGTTGAATAGGTGCTAGTGAAAATATTGGTTGTTGTTAAAGCACTACTTAGAACAGAGGTAGGATAGTTACCAGTCAAATTAACGGTACCAGTGGTATTAAATGCTCCAGTGCAATTTAAATTTGCGCCAATATTGATTGTACCACTATTGGTAATGCCAGCAGTGCCAGACAGTGTGGAATAAATGCTCAAGGTAGCATTATTATTGTTAATAATTTGACCGATATTGGTAAAGTTTGTTACTACCGTTAAGCTAGAGCCTGAATAAATTTCAATTAAATCGATATCATCCATAGTGCCTTGCGAAGTAAAATTAACTGCGCTATTTGCACCAAAATTTACTGTAGCGAGACCGGTAGTATTCAATGCTAGATTTCCTAGGAGTGAAGCGTTTGCATCAAAATTTATAGTAGCGTTGCGAATTGTTAATAAGGCTATATCGCCAACGATGGCGCTGTTATTGTTAATTACAAAATCTTGGTTACCAGCCATATTATTGATGTAAATACTGTAAGTGGCATTACCCTTGCTTATAGTGCCGCTATTAGTAATAGTACGAGTCGAGGCGCCTCCAACCGAAGGATTACCCAAAATTGTTGCTAAACCAAATCCAGGTGAATTATATGAGAGAGCAGCCCCAGATTGTACTGTTACCGTAGTACCTTGGCCCATTTGTACCGTATAATTAGTGGTGTTAGTGGTTTGCATCGTGCCGCTATCAACACTTAACGTATCGCCAGTGCCGAGGTTTAATGGCGCACTGGCATTACCAGGAAAATTATAAGCTACCGCCAAGGTTATGCTAGGAATAGATAAGCTAATACCGAAGCTCAATAGCCAGATTATGAATTGCTTGTTAGTAATTAGCTTAATCATAAATAAAACTTCAGGTTTAAAAATACTGCATTATCGGTAAAGCGATCTGCGATCCAGTGATCGTAATTAAGTACAACTTCTATTTGATCAAGTAATGCAAAAGTTAATGCCACACCAACTTTTAGCCAACTTCGTTGTAACGGGATATTTGCCAATATTAAGCCGCCACCAGCAAGAAAGGTTGCAAAAGTTTGCTGTTGCCCATTAACCACATTGTAATAATAGTTACCATGTATCTCTGGCACACAAATACCTGGGTGCCAATCTAAAGGTGTAGCAAGTTTTAAACCACCGCCAATTTGTACCACGTTAGAGTTATCGCGGTTAACTTGTAAATTAGCACCCTCTGCTCCTGTTTCACTGTAAGCATATTGTTTAGCAAAAGTATATTGTCCAGAAAACTCTGGAGTCACTTGCAAAAAATTAAATGCGCTAAAATTTTTACCCCAAATTCCCTTCACGCCGTAAATTTGACTTGAATAGCTACCCTGGGCTTGCAAAGATAAACCATTAAAATTTATATTGCGAGTACCATCATATGAATTTGCAGCAGCAGCCAGCATCCAATCAACATATTTTGTAGCATTAAGATCCATCGAGCCATACAGCAATGCTTGATAACTTTTGATTTTAGTAATTGATGCACCATTAAGTTTATCTTGCACGTGAGAAAGCGCATAACTTCCAGCAACGCCTAAAATAAATCCATTATCAACATAGCGATCAAACCCTAGAGCAATACCCCCAGTTGATGCGTAAAATCCTAAGCTATCCCCAAGTTGTCCTTGATTAGCTTGATCTCCAAAGGGCCGGATCCAAACAGCATTTTGCGTTGCTAAATCACCAGCAAAATAAGTTTTTTGTTGATTAAGTTGCGCTAGCCGGAGTTCAACAACATCCATCATGGCAGCTTGAACTTCTAGTCCATAGGTTGGTGCTGCAATCAGAGGCGCTAATTGACGCAATGCATTTTCAGTTTGTTGAGACGTGGTGCTGGCTTCCACTGCATTTAAAATTGTTAACATGCTCGAAGTAACATTGCCTGAAGATCCTACTGCTTCCAGTGCTTGTCCAACTTGTTGGGTCATAGAACTTTGTGCGTATGTTTGAAACGGGGTACGTTGAATAGTCTCTAATAGCGTGTTACCGTTCACAACCGGGGTATTAAATGTTAAAAATAACGTGTTTGATGGGATACTAAAAGTAGAAGGTGCCGTAGTGAATCCATTACTAGCAGTTACTAATGTATAAGTTTGTCCAGGTAAGTATCCGCCAGTGTATGATAAATCGACTGTTGGCATGTGCACCGTGGTTGCACTAGGTAGCGTCAAATTACAGTAGCTATTGACATTATTCATGACTGCGCCAAATGTACCGAGATTTGCATTAAAATTGGTGGTACTAATTGATACAGTTTCGCTAACATTTGTAACTCCGCCAGCTAGCGTGTTGAAAGCACCTGATTTAGTGATATTGCTTGCAACGTTCATGGTGCCAGAGTTGTTTATAGCCCCATCTGCACCATACACACTGCCTGTTGCTAGACCACCAATAGTATTATTAACATTCAATGTGCTACCGGCAGCAACTGTAATAGCTACAATGTCCGATGCTGCAAATTGGATAGACATTGTTGAGTTGTTTTGGATATGGATTAAACTTGCAAATTGGATGGTACCACCCGTAGTGTAAATAGTTCCTGCAGTAGTATTGCCAACATTGAGTGTACTTGTGCCACCAACTTTTGGGGTAAGAGTTATGCCACCCTGTACTAATGATGATCCAGCAATTGCTGGCAAGCCATTTAAATTTAACTGTGTGCTATTAGCTCCGTTACAGAATATGCCGCCTATTATGCTACCACTAGAGTTTATTTGTACCGAATTAGCCGCAGTGGCACCAACAGAATTTGCCATATAAATTGCAAATAAGCCACTACCACTTGAAATTGTGCCACCGTTATTATTTATTATTTCAGTTGAGGCATTGGTGTCGGATCGCGCTGAAACTATAGAACGTCCTAGGCTATCAGTACCTTGGTATGAGACAGTTGCACCAGCAGCAACATTAACAGTTTGGGTTGCTAGGTTGGTATCCATAAAAATTGAATAGTTCAGTGTGTTGCCATTTGGTGTAGCAAATGTGCTCGAGTTAATATTTAACGTATCGCCAGATGGCAGAATAAAAGGAGCGCTTGCAGTCGGTAACGGGCCGGGTGGATTAGGAAAATTATAAGTTATGGCGTAGCATATGGAAGTAAGTGACAACAAGCTATAAGCTAATGCCGAGCGTACATAGCGCCTTTGTAACCTTAATACATCCATGTAATAAGCCTAACTATCCACCAAGTATTGAAAAATTGCAATTTAAACAACACTTAAAGTATTGACTGACTTTTGTGATCTGGCAATCAAGGTGAACAACTGATTTCTAAGAAATTGCTTTGCGATATGCTTCATCACCGCGTAACAAGCCACTCGGTAGAGTATTAACTACTGCTTGATTATTACGCACAATGTTGGGACTTAATGGATAGGTATACATCGTACCAAACCATGGATATTGTGTGCCCTCGCTAATAACATATTGCTCCTGCAATTCAACTAGAGCCTTAGGATCATACCCAGCCTGGTATAAATTATTGAGCGTATTACGATCTGGGTCGCTTTGTTGCGAATATTTTGCAATAGTCAGACTCAAAACCGCGGCGAGCTGTGCTTCATCACGTAACTGCGCTAATAAGGCACTGCTTACTAAAATACTATTTGTTTCTGGGTCATAAGTGATTCCTGCGGTTGGGCTTACGACAACTTTGAACACGTAATTGCTGTCAGGTTGATCACTAACCACGACGATACGTTTTGCAATTCTGTTTACATATTCGTCAATTTTACTGCTGTATGACACATGCTTTTTAACTAAATTAGCATTAGTGCGGCCGCTTTGATCTATATCTAAGCCACGATTGTGTTGTGTCGGGGCTGATGGCGCACCACACCCGAAAAGCGCGCATGCCAACATGGTTAATGATATAATTTTAATTAGCTTAATCATGTGTGCTCCTGTGCCTAATTAGGAAAGAGTGTAATAATTAATTATACTTTATATATATAATATTTAAAAACTGACCTAGCACCGGCATAATTTGTTGCGTTCGAGGTACTACATGAGCTTAAATTTAGAAGAAAATCGTTTAGAGTTAATACAAAAGATCGATAAGATGATCGATCAAAAGATTAACTTACCTGAAGCCGGTCTTGTAAAAGCATTCCTAGATCAATTTTATCTTGGCGTAGCATCATACGATCTTCGCAATAAAAGCGTCATAGATCTATATGGCGCTTTGTTATCAATTTGGCATTTTCTGTATCAACGTAAACCAGGGGAATCTAAAGTTCGGGTATATAACCCGCAAATTGAGCAAAATGGTTGGCAATCGACGCATACAATTATTGAAGTAATTCATGAAAATAAGCCATTTTTGTTAGATTCTTTACGCTTGGCATTACACAAGCTTGATATTGATATTCATTTAATCATTCATGCCGAGGGTATTCGCTTCATGCGAGATGCGAGCGGTATTATTCAAAGTGTATTGCCAATTGACGATGCAAAAAATAAAAATACAGCAACAAATGTTTTCATTGAAGCTCCGATTTATATTGAAATTGATAGACAAACAGATGCGCAAGCTATAGAAAAAATCATAAATGTGCTTAAGAATGTCTTAATTGATGTTGATTTGATGGTGCGCGATTGGACAAAGATGCTGCAAAAGGTAAAAAGTACACAGCAATATTTAGAAAAGCAAAGCAATGAAAAAAACGATGCGTTATTAAATGAAGTAATATCATTTTTGCGTTGGTTAACAGCAGATCATTTTACATTTATTGGTTATGCTGAATACGATTTTGTGGCTGGCGGTAAGGGGCCTGGTTTATTACAGTACGTAATAGATAGTGGTTTGGGGGTGTTGACGCAAACCAATAATACAAATTTGACGCGAGATCTTGCTAATATGTATCCAGATGCGCGCGATATGTACTTAAACGATGAAATATTATTGTTAGGAAAAACTGACACAATTTCCACTGTGCATCGTTCTGCTTATACTGATTTTGTGACAATTAAGTTGTTTGACAAAAATCATAAGTTACAAAAGGTATTACGTTTTATTGGATTATATACCTCAGTTGTGTATCATGAATCGCCTGAAGAAATACCATTCGTGCGTAAGAAGATTGATCATGTATTTGCTATGACAAAATTCCCTAAGGCTAGTCATGATGGTAAGGCTTTATCACATATCATTGCAACTTTGCCGCGTGATGAGCTATTCCTGGCACGCGATAATGAGATCTTCGACTTTGCTCTTGGTATCTTACATATGCAAGAGCGACAAAAGCTGCGCCTATTTATGCGTCGCGATATCTTTGGCAGATATTTCTCATGCTTAGTATTTCTACCGCGTGAAATCTTTAGCTCGCATTTACGTATGCAAATGCAAAATATTTTAATGGAACAATTAAATGGAGAGTCGGTTACATTTGAAAGTAAATTTTCTGAATCGGTATTGGCTCGGGTGCATTTTATAATACGTGTGAATCCATTAGAAAAAATTGCATTTGATCAAAATGATATAGAGCAGCGACTAATTGAAGCGGCGCGTAGCTGGACCGACGAACTCAAGGTTGCATTATTAGAGCATTGGGGTGAAGAAAAAACCAATGAATTATTAAAAAAATATTTTAATGCATTTCCATTGAGTTACAGTGAAGCATTTTCGGCGCGTAATGCCGTCATTGATATTGAGCATATTGAGAATATGAATAAATATGACGACAATCATTTAGAAATGGGTATTTACCGTCCAGCAGAAGATCCAGAAGATAGCTTTAGATTCAAGTTATTTCGTAAAAACAAAGCTATACCATTATCAGATATCGTGCCGATTTTAGAACGTATGGGATTAAAGATTATTAGTGAGCAACCCCATGAAATTAAATTGGCGGATAAGACAAGTATTTGGATCAATGATTACCGAATGATAACTCCCAATGGTAAAAAGCTAGTTACTGAAGAGATTCAAGGTGTGTTTGAAGAAGCCTTTGCAGCAATATGGCATGGTAATGCGGAAAACGATAGTTTTAATAGCTTGGTGTTGGCAGCTAATTTGAATTGGCGAGATGTTTCAATATTAAGAGCAATTTATCGTTATCTATGGCAAATTGGCTTGATGTTTAGTCAAAGTACAGTAGAAGATGCATTATACAATAATATAGCGATAACACGAGCATTGATAAACTATTTTTATACTAAGTTTGATCCAAATAAACGCCCCCCAGATCCGAATGCAAAATTACTGACAATTAAAAAAGATATTGAAGCAAAGCTCGAAGATGTTGCGAGTTTAAATGAAGATCGAATTATTCGTAGCTTCTTGGGAACTATGCATGCTATGGTACGCACGAATTATTTCCAATATGATTTGCATGGTAAATATAAAGGATCATGTTCATATAAATTTGACAGTACCAAAGTTCCAGATTTGCCTTTGCCAAAACCAATGTGTGAAATATTTGTATATTCACCGCGGGTTGAGGGGATCCATCTGCGAGCTGATAAAATTGCACGCGGTGGTATACGTTTGTCAGATCGCCATGAAGATTTTCGCACCGAAGTACTAGGTTTAATGAAAACCCAGCAAGTAAAAAATGCTGTCATTGTACCATTAGGTGCCAAGGGTGGCTTCATAGTTAAAAAAGATTTGCAAACTCTACCTGATAAAGCTACGCGTAATTCTGAAATAGTAAATTGTTATCAAATTTTTATCCGCGGCTTGTTAGATGTAACTGATAACTATAAAGACAACGGTGTAGTAAAGCCAAAGGATACAATATGCTGGGATCAAGATGATCCATATTTAGTAGTTGCAGCAGATAAAGGTACTGCAACTTTTTCCGATCTTGCTAATGCAATTGCTAAAGAATATAACTTTTGGTTAAACGATGCCTTCGCTTCTGGTGGTAGTGCTGGTTATGATCATAAAAAGATGGGGATCACAGCACGTGGCGCCTGGGAATCGGTCAAAATGCATTTTCAAAAATTTAATATTGATGTGCAAAAGCAGAGCATTACAGTATTTGGTGTAGGAGATATGGCAGGAGATGTATTTGGTAACGGGATGCTATTATCAGACAAAATTAAATTAATTGCTGCGTTTAACCATGTACATATCTTTTTTGATCCGAATCCAGATCCAGCCTTAAGTTATGCTGAACGACGTCGTTTGTTTAACTTGCCTGGCTCATCATGGAGTGATTATGATCCGAAGCTTATTTCAACTGGTGGCGGTGTATTTGACCGTGCTGCTAAAAAAATAATGTTATCACCACAGATGCAACAGGTATTAGATACTAAAGCTGAATCAATGTTACCCAATGAGTTAATTCGTGCAATACTAATGATGCCTGTAGATTTATTCTTTAATGGTGGTATTGGTACGTTTGTTAAAGCGGAGTACCAGCGTAATGTTGATGTAGGTGATCGAGCGAATGATGCTATACGCATCAATGGTAATCAGTTACGTTGTCGGGTTGTATGTGAAGGCGGGAATTTAGGCTTTACACAATTAGGTCGGATTGAATATGCAAAAAATGGAGGTTTAATTAATACCGATGCAATAGACAATTCAGGTGGCGTAAATTGCTCAGACAATGAAGTAAATATTAAAGTTTTATTAAATGAAGTTGTAGCAAGTGATGATATGACTGAAAAACAACGCAATGAATTACTAGTTAATATGACCAACGAGGTGGCAGGATTAGTATTAGCTAATAATCGTAAACAGAATGAAGCCCTAAGCCTAGCTGAATACCAAGCAGCAGCTAATATTAAAATGCATTACCGTCTTCAACAAGATTTACAACGTACTGCTGGTTTAGATCCAGAGGTTGAATATTTGCCAGGTGAAAAGGAACTGGCCGCGCGCATTTCGGCGGAATTAGGATTTACACGGCCAGAAATTGCAGTATTAATGGCATATACTAAAATTCAATTAAAACGCGAGTTGTTGAACTCTACTGTTCCTGATGATAATCATGTCACAGCATTCTTAATAAATTATTTCCCTAAAGCATTACAAGATCAAAAATATAGTACATTTATGCAAAAACATCGTTTAAAAAGAAATATAATTGCTACGCAAATTAGTAACACCATTGTAGATGAAATGGGTATTAATTTCATTCAACGTCTTGCTGAAGAAAGTGGCGCTAATAGCCCAGATATTGCACGAGCATATTTAATCGCCCGCGAGACATTTGATGCTGCTAATATGCGCAATCAAATTCGTGAACTAGGCGTAAAAGTACCGAATACGGTGCAAATTACTATGCTGCAAGACTTAAATCGCTTAATACGTCGCGCAACGCGCTGGTTTTTATGTAACCGGCATGGCGAGCTTGATATTGCTAAGATTATAACTTTATTTAAACCTAAAGTTCTTGAGCTACAGAATAATTTGGAGAATTTCCTTAAAGATTCTCGCTTAGAAAAACTAAAAGAGGTACATAGCGCCCTAAACAAGGTAGGGGTGCCTGATCCATTGGCTAAGTCATGTTCTAAATTTAGCGCAATGTTTGCTGCACTTGATATTGTTGAAGCGGCTCTTGAAAATAACTCGCCAGTTTTAGACATGGCTCAGGTGTATTTTGAATTAGGTAACATTTTAAAATTAGGCTGGTTTGGCGAGATGATCAGCAAACAACCAGTAAACAATAATTGGGAAGCTTTAGCTCGGGCAGGTTTTCGTGATGATGTTGATAAACAACAACGTAATTTATCACTATTAATTTTACGAACTGCCAATGGTACTAAAGATCTAGTTGCATATACTGATAAATGGTTTAAGGAACGTCAAAACTTCATGAATCGCTGGGAGTTTTTTATCAACGAATTAAAGAGTTCTAATACCGATTTCACCATGTTTGCCATTGCATTGCGTGAATTATTAGATATGGCGCAAGCTATGCAATAGGAATAATGCATTCTACGTCATTACCGTTGCCGTGATATATCATGCTTTCGAAAGCCAGACTACGTGCCATTATTATACCGCGACCATGATTATCAAAAACACGCTTATTATCTAAATTTTGAAAATCGCGCCAATTAAAGCCGTTGCCTTGATCAGTAATGCGTATGTTAATATGGCTAGCAACTTTTTCAAACTTCACTGCAACTCGACGTTCTTTATATTCTGGCAATGTTAAGCGTCGAGCTATTTCTTGTAACCAGGTTTCTGATTGCTGCAATTTAGTTTTTTCATGGTAACTTATATTCAGGTTGCCGTGTTCAATAGCATTGATTAGCATTTCAGTAATACCTACTACTGCTAAACGTGGATTTGGGCACTCTGCAGCAATTACATTACCAACTGTTTGAGCCTCTTCTAAGGTTCTGATGCTGAATTCTGCACGTAATATAGGTTCACCAATTGCTTTGGTTTCTTCAACTTTCTTTTGCGCATTGCTATAACGTAATTGATCGCGCATGGCAGCAGCAATTACCTGTGGTAAAATTTTACCTTCGATTGGTAGTGGTATATAATAGCGCGCTCCGGCACGGATGCAGGTTTGCATTTCTTCAACTGAGTCGGCATCTGCTTCCATTATTACTGGAATAACTTTAATATTGCTACTTGAATTTATACGGTGCAATAATTTTATACTGGTGATATTTTGAATACTTTTACCAAGAATTACCGCATGAAAACTATGCGGATCCTTCATCAGTAAGCGAAAGCCTTCTTCGCCATCGTGAGTTGTAACAAGTTCATATCTGTTAACATCTAAAAACTTTTGTAAGGCATTTATTGCCGCTGGATTCTCGTCAACAACTAATAGTTTATGCCGGTCGCTATTATTCATATTTTGTCTCTATTTTTTAGTTACACGTTTATTGCCGTTAATAATAGGCATATAGTTGTTAAGTCGCGGGGTATTACCTAGAAGTTTTTTATAAATTACTGCATAAGTCATAACATTTTGCACATATTCTCGGGTTTCACGAAACGGGATAGTTTCGATCCAGCTATCAGCTGGCATATCATAATCTGGTAACCAGCGCGCCACCCGATGTGGCCCTGCGTTGTATGATGCTGCAGCTAGAGCGGCATTTTGCTGGTAAGTATCTAGCATCATACGGATGTATTTACTGCCAAGCCGTATATTTTTATCGGGTTTTAATAATTCTTGGGGGTTATGCAGCGTTTCTTTGTTAAGTCGCGCCAACATCTTTCCTGTTGCAGGCATAATTTGCATTAACCCCATGGCACCAACTGGCGAGCGTGCTGTTGGAATGAAGGCACTTTCTTGTCGCGTAATTGCAAACACTAAGGCGGGATCCAAACGATTGCGGGCAGCTTCGCGATGAATATGCTCTGAATAGGTTTTTGGAAATCGAAGTACGAGATCATTTTTATTGACAGCATTTGCTAAAGCTACGATAGCCCAATTGGGCACATTCCAATCTGCTGCTAATTGTGCCGCAGCTAAACGTTGATTTTCGTCTAAATCTTCTAGAGCCTTCAGCCATTCGGTTTTACCAGTATGAATGCGGCCTATTTGTTTTAATTCATAGGCTCGTATAACTGCTGGTTTGGATTGTACGCTTTGCATAACTTCTGGATCAATTTCATTAGATTCGTGGTTCATCGCATATGGTTGCAATACTCTAGCGCTAGCTAAAAAGCCATAATAATTACGCATTTGCGCTAATTTGGAAAGAGCTGCTTGGCTAGCATCGCGATCGCCAATCATTTCAACTGCCCGAGCCTGCCAATATTGCCATTTATCTGAACGTAGTTCTTCTTCTGGCAATTGCTCATATGTATTTAAAATTGCATCCCAATCATTATGATGTACTGCAACTTTTAGGCGAGCATCAGATACTTCTTTTGTGCGTAAACGTTCAGGAAGATTGCTAAGCCATTTTTCCGAATGATGATCAAGTTTTCTTGCAAGTGCTAAACCTATTTCTTTTACCACTACACCCCAATGGTATTCATTAAAAGTGTGCCGCTGTTGTAATTCTTCCCAGAGTTTTACACCTTGTTGCGGATTATTTTTAGCTATTTTGCGCATGCCATGAATAATGATTTCGCTAATGGCCGAATGTTTGGCAGTGTAGTAATGTGCTTTTTTAATTAGATTTGGATCATTATGAGTGCGGATCCATAATTCCACCATCTTTTGATCTGCTTCTGACAGATCTTTAGCTAGATGCTTGGCTAGCTGCGGGTTATTATCTTCTAAACTGAGTTTTATACGTTGCCACAGCAAGTTGCGAGTTAGTAATCCTGCAGCTTTCCAGGCGCTAATTACTGGATCACAGGACTTTGGTAAAGTTTTACTAGTAAGCCAAATTGATGGGATTAGGTCAAAACTTTCTTTCTTGCCAGCGTCTAAGTTAGCGTTTATGTAATGACACTGCATTTCTACATCGTTTTTGGCGTACGGATCGTAGGCTAATAAATAATCCTGCCACATCTTTTTTGCTGCTTTGTGGCGCAGCCATTCGTTACGCAATTTGTTAGGTAATGGAGAATCTGGGTAATTTTTTATAAAGGCACTCAGTTCGGCATGTTTAAGTTGATCAATCATCTTTCGATATAGTTCATACTTTAAGTACGGGAATAAAGGATAGCTACTTAATGTTTGCTTGTGATTACGATAGCTTAAAATTTTACCTTTTTTTAGATCCGCTTCAACTTGTTGGAATAAGGCACGTTGCGAGGCGTAGTCTTTAGTGACATAGGCTTGCACTGGTGTACAACAGCACGCCAGAGTCAACAACTTTATAATCCAAATACATTTATATCGCATATAGTTAAGAATAGGCTAAAGTGTTATAATTGTGCCAGTAAAGGAGGGCTTATGGCATACCAAAAAATAACTATACCGGCAGACGGCGCGAAAATACAAGTCAACGCACAGGGAAATCTTGTAGTGCCGGATAATCCAATTGTAGGATATATCGTGGGCGATGGTATTGGGGTCGATATAACACCGGTGATGCTCAAAGTTGTTAATGCAGCAGTTGCAAAGGCGTACAACAATACTAAACAAATTAAATGGACTGAGATTTACGATGGAGAAAAATGCACCAAAGTATATGGTCCAGATATTTGGTTGGCCGACGAAACTATTGAGGCTATTAACGACTTTAAAGTTGCAATTAAAGGACCCTTAACAACACCGATTGGTGGTGGGATCCGATCTATCAATGTTGCTTTGCGGCAAAAATTAGATTTATATCTTTGCTTGCGGCCGATCCGTTATTTTGTTGGAACACCAAGTCCAGTAACTCATCCTGAATTAACTAATATGGTTATCTTCCGAGAAAACTCTGAAGATATTTACGCAGGTATTGAATGGCCAGCAGATAGCCCTGAGGCTAAAAAACTAATTAAATTTTTGCAAGATGAAATGGGAGTTACTAAGATCCGTTTTCCAGAAATGTGTGGTATCGGTATTAAACCGGTTTCTAAAGCTGGTACGACGCGTTTAGTAACTAAAGCTATTGAGTATGCAATTGATCAAGATTTGCCAGTAGTGACTTTAGTACACAAAGGTAACATCATGAAGTTTACCGAAGGTGCTTTTAAAGAATGGGGCTATAAAGTAGCGCAAGAAAAATTTGGCGCAGAGTTATTTGAAGGTGGCCCATGGATGCAACTCACAAATCCTAAAACTGGTAAAAAGATTTTAATTAATGATGTAATTGCCGATGCATTTTTACAACAAATTTTATTGCGACCGCAAGATTATTCGGTAATTGCTACCTTAAATTTAAATGGCGATTACTTATCAGATGCTCTTGCAGCTCAAGTAGGTGGCATTGGAATTGCACCAGGTGCGAATCTTAATGATACCGTGGGATTATTCGAAGCTACGCATGGTACTGCGCCAAAGTATGCTGGGCAAAATAAAGTTAATCCTGGATCAATTATTTTATCCGCTGAAATGATGTTGCGGCATATGGGCTGGATTCAAGCAGCTGATTTAATTATTAAGGGAATGCAAAAAACAATTGCGAGTAAACAGGTTACATATGATTTTGCACGCATGATGCCAGATGCCAAAGAGTTGTCTACCTCTGAGTTTGGCGATGCGTTGATTAGCAATATGTAGTATCAGTAGTTCCCGCCAAACACTAATTTGACTCTACACTACGGGTGACGCGGAGGCGGATCCCTTATACACGCGCAGCTTCAGCGAGCATGTATAAGGTGCCGCAGCGGCAGGACCCGTAGTCACTATAGAATTCAAGAAGTTAGCCGGAACCACTCATGTAGTATGGCCTCACTTTGATACTGCCCAGCACTTCATAATGCGTGTCCCTGCATCTTAATTTGCTATTTAACTTTATAAAATTTGGTTGCAAGCTTAAAAACAGTTATGTTAAAATACTTCCTAAATAAAGTAGGAGATAATAACATGCTTAGCTTTTTAAAAAGAAAATCAAGAGATAATGGTGCAACTACATCAGCAACTCCATCGCCTCGCGCTACCGCAACTCCTTCACCAATGGCAGCTGATAATCCGCTATTTGATCCTGATCAAGTGGTAGCAAACCTAATGGGTGCTGGATTTTGTAATGTTGCAGATAAGCCAGTAACACCTAAGTCAAAAGTATTGCCACGTTAATATATAGTCGTCGCCATGACTAGCCTCAATCTAAATGACTTAGACTAAATGCTTGCATAGCCACGTATAGTGCAACTTTTGGTTAATTTTGTTATCCAATTTGTAACATTAACCAAAGGAGTAAGATTATGCCTGGTTTAACTTGGTGGTCAAAAAATAAAGGTGGTGATAAAGACAAAGCTGATAAAGATAAACCTGATAAAGTGACACCCACAAGAGACGTAGTGGGTAGTCTAGAGGAAGGGGGTTTTGTAGTAAATGTCGACACAACACCTGCAAAAAGTACGCCAAAATCGAAAGTAAAGCCTGGATAAAATAAAGCACTGATCGTAAAAAAGTTACAGGTAAGATGCTAATGACAAACAGGGACGTTTGTTCAAAAACATCTAAGATGTATACTGCCGTAGCGCCTCTTATTCGGCGCTATTTCCTGTAGTTGCGCCACTAGAGCGAATATTTAGTGCATGCAGACCTTTTGGGCCATTGCTTACTTCGAAGTCAACCGCTTGGCCAGCCTTTAGACTCTTATAGCCTTCCATCACAATCGAAGAAAAATGTGCAAAGATTTCTTCCTGGCTGTCTGCTGCACAAATGAAACCGTACCCTTTTTGGTTATTAAACCACTTTACTGTCCCTGTTGCCATACCTCAAATTTCCCTTAATTAACAACATACTTACATCTTTAATTTCGTATAAATTGCGTGAATAGTCAAGTATTTATTTACGGGTCAATATCAATTAAGTGCAATTACACTTTTTTCAGCATTTTGAAGCTGGACATCTAGCAACATCATGATGCTTTTTGTGCGAAAAAGTAGATTTATTGCCGCTAGGTCTTAATAATATCAACTTAAAATCAGAAATTTAGTTATTTATTAGCTAAAATTTAAGTATGAGTACTAGGAAACACGTAGAAGTAATTCGTGCGGTGGTAGCTGAAAAAACCAAAATTCAGTTAGAAAGACCACCTATGTATAAAGTTTTCTTAGTTAACGATGATTATACCCCCATGGATTTTGTAGTTGAAGTATTAATGCATTTTTTTATGTTAAGTGAACCAGTGGCAACTATGATAATGCTTCAGGTTCACAAAAGCGGTAGAGGTAACTGTGGTGTTTATACCAGGGACATTGCAGAAACGAAGGTGATGTTAGTGAATAATTATTCTCGCGCTAATCAACACCCGTTACTTTGCCAAATGGAGCGCATCTAAGGAGAACACCTGGCTAGGAGAGTTATTTAATGTTAAGTAAAGAATTAGAATTAACTTTAAACCTGGCGTTTAAGGAAGCACGAGATAAACGTCACGAGTTTATGACCGTAGAACACCTATTATTAGCTTTACTCGATAATTCATCTGCCTCAGGTGTATTGCAGGCATGTGGAGCAGATATTGAACACCTCAGAAATGAACTAATCGCTTTTGTTGATGAAACAACACCTTTAATTCCTATCAGTGAACCGCATCGTGAAACTCAACCAACATTAGGATTTCAACGTGTATTACAACGCGCTGTATTTCATGTGCAATCTTCTGGTAAAGAAGATTCTGAAGTAACCGGAGCAAATGTCTTAGCGGCAATTTTTAGTGAACAAGACAGCCAGGCTGTGTATTTCCTAAAGAAAGAAAATGTTACCAGATTAGATGTTGTGAATTTTATATCACACGGCCACATTAAACATGAAGACTCACATGATGAATCTGAATTACCCACTTCACATGAAGAGGATTTATCCCAAGAACTGGGTAATAAATCGCCATTAGAAAGCTATGCAATTAATTTAAATCATCAAGCTAAAATTGGTAAAATTGATAGTCTTATTGGGCGTGAAGAAGAAATCAAACGTACCATTCAAATTTTATGTCGGCGTCGTAAGAATAACCCGTTGTTTGTCGGTGAAGCTGGGGTTGGTAAAACAGCAATTGCTGAAGGTTTAGCCCGTATGATTGTGGAAGGTAAAATACCGGAGGCGATTGCAGATAGTACTATTTATGCATTAGATTTAGGTTCGTTATTGGCGGGCACCAAATATCGCGGTGATTTTGAAAAGCGTTTGAAGGCATTATTACAGCAATTAAAGCAAGAAGCTAATGCAATTTTGTTTATTGATGAAATCCATACTATTATTGGCGCTGGAGCAGCATCCGGGGGTGTGATGGATGCTTCGAACCTTATTAAACCTATGTTAGCTTCTGGCGATCTAAAATGCATTGGCTCAACAACATTCCAAGAATATCGTGGTATTTTCGAAAAAGATCGTGCTTTGGCACGACGCTTTCAAAAGATCGATGTTAAAGAACCAAATGTTGAAGAAACAATTACCATTTTACGTGGCGTTAAAGATCAACTAGAAAAGCACCATAAAGTTAAGTATTCTAATGCAGCAATCAAAGCTTCAGCTGAATTAGCAGACAAGTATATTTCCGATCGCTACATGCCAGATAAAGCAATTGATGTGATGGATGAAGCTGGTGCATTTCAACGTTTATATCCTGAAGATAAGCGTAAAAAAATTATTGGAATTAGCGACATAGAAAGAGTAGTTGCGAAAATTGCGCGTGTGCCGCGTAAGTCTGTTTCGGCATCAGATCGTAATTTACTAAAGAATCTGGAAAGTGATTTAAAATTAGTTATATTTGGCCAAGATGAAGCAATTGAAACGATCGCAGATGCAATTAAAATGGGGCGCTCTGGTTTAGGTGATAGCGAACGTCCAGTGGCAAGTTTCTTATTTGCAGGACCTACTGGTGTTGGTAAAACTGAAGTTACTAAACAATTAGCCAAACTTTTAGGTGTTGAATTTGTCCGTTTTGATATGTCGGAATATATGGAAAGCCATACAGTTTCACGTTTGATAGGTGCACCTCCTGGTTACGTTGGCTATGAGCAATCTGGTTTATTAACAGATGCTATTGTTAAGACACCGCATTGCGTATTGTTATTAGATGAATTAGAAAAAGCTCATCCAGATGTATTTAATTTGCTGTTACAAGTTATGGATCATGGAACATTAACTGATAATAACGGGCGTAAAGCAGATTTCCGACATGTAATTTTGATTATGACAACCAATGCCGGAGCGCAAGAAATGAGTCGCTCTAGTATGGGGTTCACCTTGCAAGATCATATGTCTGATGGTATGAAAGCGCTTGAAAAACGCTTTACTCCAGAATTTAGAAACCGCTTGGATGCAATTGTACAATTTAATCCGCTATCTAAAGAAGCTGTGTATTTAATTGTAGAAAAATTATTAACTGAATTGCAAGGTAAGCTTAGCGACAAGAAGGTATCGCTTGATGTCGATTCACCAGCAAGAAGTTGGTTAGCAGAGCATGGCTATGATCGTAACATGGGTGCAAGACCGATGGATCGTTTAGTGAAAGACGTTTTGAAAAAACCACTGGCAAATGAAATGTTATTTGGCAACTTATCACAAGGCGGTGGTAAAGTTAAGGTTACTGTGAACGAAAATTCAATTAAACTTGACATAATTGCTAATGAAGAAAACGAACCAGTTTAGAATTCAGAAGATCGCTTGCCGTATTAAAAACAACAAGCAGCTACAAACCGTAGCTGCTCTTGAAACAGAATTGCAGGTAATAATTAAGCTTTTAAAATAATTATTCTTGCTCTTCTGGTTGTTCTTCAGATTTAGCACTGCTGGCTGCATTATCGCGATTGCGAAAAGTTATTCGTCCTTTAGTAAGGTCGTATGGTGTTAATGCTACCGTCACTCTATCGCCTAATAGAATCCGAATATAATGTTTGCGCATTCTACCAGAAATATGTGCATTTACAACGTGTCCGTTATCTAACTTTACTTTGAAATTTGTATTTGGTAGGCTTTCTATAACCACACCTTCCATTTCTATAGCTTCTTCTTTTGCCATTATTTAACAATAACCCCTAAGTTGTACTGATATGTCGGCTGCATTATAACAGGGTGCAACTGGCTCGTACATAGGCTATAAGCGCACTCCAGGGCTGGTCTATACTTGGTATTAATTTTAATAATTTTAACAGAAGTTAGGAGTTCCTAATATGTCAAACTGGTTAGATAAAGCTAAAGAAGCTGCCCTAAATGCTGCAGAAACAGCAAAAAAGACTGCTCAGAATGCAAACCTAGGTGAAATGCTGGATAAAACTAAGGCCGTAGCTATGCAGGTTGCCGAAGAGGCAAAAAACGCCGCTAGCACTGTAATGACACGAAATAAAGAGGAGTCAACTGATGCAGCTGCCGGCGCTCCTGAAGCAGCAGAGCCAAACTGTAATAGCACTTTCGTTAGTCAATGTAACACGAAAATTGCCCAAATCGAAAAATTATTGCAAGAATTAAAGAGTTTATTATCTAAGCAATCCTAATGCTTGCGTTTCAAAGCCAGGAATGAACCAGAAGCAATACATTACTAGAATGCCGGCTAAGAATCCGGCAAGATGGCATTCCCATGATATTGCAGCGGATGTGGGTATAATACCAGCAAAAATTGATCCAAAATAGTAAATAGTTACTAAAGCTAATACTATTGATATTATAGTTGGATGAAAGTAGGCGAGGCTTAATAAAAATCCAAAATATCCGGCAATAATTCCACTAGCACCAATGTGCAGGCATTTGCGCCCTAATAACCACACTAGTAGGCCTGAAATCAAAGCGATTAATACTGAAATGGCAATAAAATCAGTGCGGCCTAAAGCTAGAATAAACATTCCTAGTGCGAATAATGGGATGGTGTTAAAAAATAAATGATTGAAATTTGCGTGTAAAAATGGTGCAAAGATAATTCCTGCAAGTCCTAATAAGGAACGTGGATAAATTCCCAATAAATCCAGCCTAGATCTAAATACCAGCCAATTGATAATATTAAAGATCCATAATCCAGCAATTAATTTTCCCATGAAGGGTAATTGGCTGCGAGCTAGAGCAAAAAAATCTTGGTAACCTAAAGAAATATTAGCGATCATGCAATATTCTCATTCAAAACTGTTTTGCATTAGCATACTACATAGAACTCTTTTTAGCTACCAGTAACAGTTTTAGGACGATACACGAAGAATTGCTCTAAATCATCATTGGTTGCAACTGTTGAACTGGTGGCGTTAAGTATTTGTAATGCATCATTAAATTGCAATTTTTGCCGGGCTAATTCAAGCTCTTTTTTGGCAAGAGCTAATTCTGTGGTTACTTTTTGTAGTTTATCATTTAATTCAACGTTTGCTGCGCGTAATTGATTGTTATTTTGCTGTAACACTTTGCTAGTTTCCTGTTGCTGCAGTAACATCGAATGGGTATGTTTAATATTTAACTTAAGTGCTTTAACCTCGGCTTCAAGTTTACGACTATAAGATAAAATTCGCTGCGCCATTTGCCGTACCTTGTTAAAGGCAGCATTTAGCTTTAATAGTTGTTGTTCTGTTTCACGTCGCGCTGCTTGTTGTTGTTGCGCATACTGTTTCCAATCAATGGTTTCGTATTGTCTCATTTGCTTATAATCCTTTATATTCTATAGGTTGATATGCAAGAATTGTGCCATTTATAGCTGTACAGGTGCGCAAAATTTTTTATATGTGGCTTCAGCCGCCGTGGATGGCAGATGTCGAGCACTACATGTACTTGTGTGCGTCCGCGAATAAAAAATATTTGGACAAACCTCCAGCCGTTGTCGAAGCATCAGTACGAATAAGAATAGACAAGCAAAGCGTCAAAACTTTAGCAATAAAGTCAAATTTTTGACATTAACATTCCGGTACATTAACTGCTAAACCACCCATGCTGGTTTCTTTATAATGAGTTAACATGTCTCTGCCAGTTTCTCGCATGGTTTTAATGGCATTATCTAAGCTAACAATGTGTTTGCCTTCTTCAAGCAATGCAATAGTTGCCGCATTTACTGCTTTTACTGCTCCCATAGCATTACGTTCAATGCAGGGGATTTGGACTAAACCTTTTACTGGATCGCAGGTCAGGCCAAAATGGTGTTCAATCGCAATCTCAGCAGCTTGTTCAACTTGTAAGACGGTTCCGCCAAGGACTGCAACTAATGCAGCTGCGGCCATAGAGCAAGCTACGCCCACTTCGCCCATACACCCCATTTCTGCACCAGAAATTGATGCGCCTTTTTTAAATAATGAACCAATAGCACCAGCTGTTAAAATAAATTCGACAACTTTTTGTGGGTCGTTGTTATTGTAGTATTCTTGATAATATTTTAATACTGCTGGAACAATACCAGAAGCACCGTTAGTAGGTGCAGTCACTACTCTGCCACCTGCAGCATTTTCTTCATTGACTGCCATTGCGTAAACGTTTAACCATTCAGTAGAAATAGCTTTATTCTTTAGTTTTTCATACAATTTCGCGGCGCGTCTAGGTACTTTTAAACCGCCGGGTAAAGTACCATTGGTACTAATGCCGCGCATAATTGCATTATTCATAGTTTCCCAAACTAATATGGCTTGTTGTTCGATTTGCGTAGCAGTACGCCATGTTAACTCATTTGCAAAAGTTATTTCAGCAATTGATTTATCGGCATTAACACAATGAGTCAATAATTCTGCTGCAGCTTCAAATGGGTAGGGAGGTAGTTTAGAATTGTTAGTAGAATTTGCTGTAATTGGATCAGAATTTACAATAAAACCACCACCTATCGAATAATAGATTTCTGTTTTTAGAAGTTCTGCATTATTGTAGGCTTTGAATTGCATACCATTAGTATGTCCAGGTAGAAGCTCATCAAAATGTAAGATTATATCTGTGCTTTGATTAAATAAAATTTTATGATTCTTAAGTGTCAAAATATTGCCATTGGCAATTATTATTCCGAGTAGCTTAGGAATTGCATCTGGATCAATGGTTTCTGGATCAAAATATGCCAAGCCCATGGTCAGAGCCATATCGGTACCATGCCCTTTACCGGTATAAGCAAGCGATCCATACAGATCAATAGTTATATGCGTTGTTTTTGTTAATAAAGAGCTAGCATTTAAAGAATTGATAAATTGTTTAGCTGCACGCATCGGACCTATAGTGTGTGAACTAGAGGGGCCAATTCCGATGTTAAATAGGTCAAAAATACTGAAATTCATCATATATTATTATAGAAGAAAGATTACACAAAAATAAGCGCTGACCAATATAGGTTAAAATGGCGTAAGCGAGATATCAGTATTAGAATTAGTGTAGGACAACTATATTATATAATAGAGTATAATAATGCAGGGAATGCGAGGGATATTAGCAGGTCTGATTTTGGCATTTTTGCCTTTATCTGTTTTTGCTGGAGCAGGAGCAATACCTGCAAGATATCCTGCTAATTTTACTGGCCCACCTAACCTACCGATACCATTTACTATACCTACTACCGGTTCTGATGGGAATAGTTACATTGGATTGAATGTCGAAAGTGGCACTATGACATCAGCTGGGACTACGGTTACTAGTAATTTCGCTTCGACTTCAATATCAATTAATCCCGGTGCAACTCTAACAAATACCAGCACAAGTGGCTATGCCTTATTACTATCAAATAGTGCTCCATCAAATACGGTAAATATTAATGGTACGTTATCCGGAGTTGGAAATGTTTCGCTGAATGCTTCGTTAGGAGTTACAGCGAACGCAAACAATGCGACGGTAAACGTTAACGGCACTTTAACAAATACTGCTGGGGGACCAGCACTTATAGCTCTTGGTTCGGTTAACGTAAATGTTGCAGGTACAGTTGCGGAAAGAATGATTATAACTACAGGATCATTTATTTTAAATGGTAGCGGAACTACTAGAAATTTGTCATCTACTGGAGCTTCGGCTATACAATTAAATGGAAGTGGCAATGTAATAGGTAATATAAGTCAAGGATCAGGATCATTATTTGAACGCAATAGTACTGGTGTTGCTACTGGTATCGGAGTCTTCGGTAGTAATTCAACTTTAAGGATAGGCGGCTCGGCTACTTCGAATCCAGTCTCAGGTACGATTAATTTGAGCTCTGGCTGTGCAATTTACTATTCAAGTGGTACATTTACCAATCCTATGACTAGTAGTGGTGGTAATTCTACTTTTTACCCATTAGTATCATATACTCAAAACCAGGCATTTTCTGGTATAAATATTCAAACCGCAAGTGGTGTAACTTATACACAAAATAATGTAGTAACAGGTTTAAGCAATTTTAATATAGCTGGAAATTCGAGCTATGTTGTCGGAGCTGGCCAAACACTTGCTTCATCTTCAAGTGGTACAATTAATGCCAATAGCACACTACAATTAAATAGTGGGTCAACATTTACAACCCCAACTACCTTTAGTAATAGTGGTACAACCTTTCTAATAGGTACTGCAAATATAACCAATGCTTTTACTGGTAATAGCAGTTCTAGTTTAGTATTGTCTGGGAGTACCTGGAGTACGGCTGCAGCGATTTCTGTGGGTTCGTTTACAGCAATTGCAGCAAGCAATTTCACGCTGAATAATAATCTAACCACCTCTGGTACGGGTGGTGTTTTTATTGATGGCGGAAATACAATGAATGTTGCCAGCAATGCGATAATTACTAACGCAACAAATGCCAGTACATTGTTATTTGGTGATATTAAGATTGGTAGTGGCATTACATTAAGTACGCCTTCAGATTTTACTTTATATGATGGCGGTACTATTACCGATACTACCGTAAATGGTAGCTTTACTCAAAGTGGTAATTCTACCTTTACTTATGAATCTACCAGCCCTACTGCCATGAGTTTTACTGGAACATTTACTAATAGTGGTGCAACTGCGCTCTTCAATCAAGATGCTACATTACCTATGACTTTCGCAATTGCAGGCAATGTTAATATCGCTGGGGATAAAACTCTTACCACTACAGGCACGGTGAATTTCACTTCAAATGCAATCCAAGATGCTCCTGGCACTGATGCCGGTAATTATACAAACTCTGGGATTTTTAATTATAACTATGCTGGAAGTCCGAATGGCTTGCTGTTTACAGGGTTATTCACAAACTCAGCTGCAGCAACATTTAATGTAAATGAATCTGTAACTCGTGGTTATACTACTGCTAACTATGGTGCAATTATAATTGATGATACTGAAACTTTTACTAATACTGGTACCATGACGCAATATACTGGGGGATCCATTGCTCCCTCAGGAACAACTGGCATTTTTGCAAATACTGGTACATTTAATATGGATGGCGGTACTCTTACTGCAAGAATTAATAACAGTGGTAGCCCCGGTATTTTTAATTTGAGTACGAGCTTAACTCCGGTAGCAAATTCACAAAATAGCGCAAGTTTTTTCGTTAAAACAGGTGGTGTTTTAACTTTAGCCAATCTCTTTACCAATACAGGAACCGTGCAAAACCAAAGTACCACTGGGTCGGTAGGAGCACCAACGCTAATTATAACTGGTACACTAGATGGTAATACCACTGGTAAAGTAAAAAATGACTCCGGCGCGTTTATGGCTGCCGGCGGTGTTGGTGCATCTACTAATAATACTATTTATAATGCTGGTAATTTAAACATAAATGGTATATTAACAAATAACGGTTATATATATAACGGCTATGACGGTAGTGGCTCTTCTCCGAGTGCGACCAATCCAAGTGCTGTTATGACAATTGGCGCTAGTATATCTGGCACTACTGGCGGCACTGGAGTGGCAACAATTATAAACTATGGACAATTAACTGTTTCAACAACATGTAGTAATGCTAATACTTTGCAAAACTACAATACAATGAATATTGATAGCACTCGTGTTTTTACTAATACTGGGGCCTTCACAAATAATGTCGGTGCTACTTTAAATATTAATGGTACGCTTACGGGTTCGGGGAGCCAAAATTTGTTTGGTACCACCAATGTTGCATCAACTGGTACTCTAACCGGTAGTGGTCCATTAACATTGGGAAGTGGCGGGGCAATAAATCTTGCTGGTAATTTGGATTTTACTAATTATACTTCGTTTGCAGATAGTGGTACGATTTATGTATTAAACGGTGGTACCACAACCGGTAATATAACCGTAGCATCAGGTTCTGGTTCAAGCTTTGTAGTAGGCAGAAATTCTTCTGGTACAGTTTCGAATGCAACATACAGCACTAGTGGCACAATAAATGGTATGGCAAACTTTGATATTGCAGGTGGTTCAAGTTTTACAGCTAATTCTGCTATTAGCAACATGACGGGAACATTTCTGGTTGAATCAAACGGTACTGCTACAATAAATGCTGGTTTATCCGGTACTGGTTCAGTTAATAACCAAGGAACATTTAATTTACTCTCTACACTAAATGTAAGTGGCGGCGTTACAAACAGCGGTACCTTTGTATTTGGTACAGCAGCGGTTAACCAATCATCAATAACCAACAGCGGTACTATCAATGTTTCTGGCGCCTCTGCTAATCAAGGTGCAATAGTTAATAATGGTAGCATGAATGTAAATGCAGCATTAACTAACTCCAATACTATAACAAATAATAATTCTTTTATTGTTTCTGCGGCGGGCTCAATAAATAATAGCTCTACGATTACTAACACTAAAACCATGAGTATTTCCGGAAACATTTCAAACACGGGCTCAATATTGAATAGTGGTGGCGAAGCTGGCCTAACAATATCAAATATCACCAATACAAACTCTATTACCAATAGCGGTGGATCAATTGCAATAGATACAGCTCTACTAGGCGCTGGTTCAGTTACCAACTCTTCTGGCACGGTTAGCTTGACTTCAGTTAATCTTGCTAACACTTTAGACAATTATGCGAATTTAACAATAAATACTGCGTTATCCGGAACTGGGGTTGTTACAAACTATTCTTCTGGGGTTGTTACAGTTAATTCTGCTGCAATAAGCAATTCGAATACGTATGTTAACCAGGGTAGCTTTTATTTTAATGGCAGCAGCACCTTATCTGGACCGGTTAGCAATACTGGAACTTTCTATTTGAATTCCAACGCTACTCTACAAACTGAAGGAAATTTTGGATTAACTAGTGTTAATAATTTTAGTGGTAGTTTAATAGGTAACGGTTCTAATACTACATTGGTAGTTTCTAATACTTCTGATTTTTACACTAATGCGACAATTAATTTAGTTAATAATATTCGTATTGATACCGGCACCACGATGCGCTTACAATCGGGCGCTACGGTAAGCAATTTTAGTAGCTTTGAAATTAACGGTAACTTATCTATTGAAAATGGCGCGACATTAAACATTGGTGTAGGGGACAATTTTTTTGGTAATGGCTCTTTGACAAATAGTGGCGTTTTGAATATCAATGGTAGTAACTTAACCCTTGGTGGCAACTTTACTAATAATACCAGTGGAGTGTTTCAAATATTCGGCGTGCCAACTTTGAATTTTGGTGGTGATTTTATTAATAATGGTAGCATCATAACTACTTTCAATGAAAGTAATTCTCTGCCACAAATTAATATTAATGGCACGTATACTTTAACTAATGGTACTATTGCAATCGGATATTCAGGAAATTACATCGCTAACGGTTTTTATCCTTTCATAAACGCTGCTGGGGTTGGGATGGGAAGTATTGGTGGCTATCAATTGCCGCAACCAAATATCTACATTACAAATTGGGCGCTGGCAATACAAGGTAATTCTATCGGGGTGCAGGTTACTAGACGTGGCTTTGGCGATGTTGCTACGACTCCTGAAGCAAAACGAGTTGGCTACTATTTAGATTCTTTAGGTGCAAATAATCCATCTCAGGCTGTATTAGATCTATTAAATGGTTTGCAACGTATTACCAATCCAACCGAACTTGATGCAGCATTGCTAGACATATTGCCACCCGATAATGTTCCAATTCAATCATTAAATATGTTGGAATTGATGCCATTGCAGGATCATATATTCCAACTACCATTTCATAATGTTGGGTTTTTCATACCGCGCACTGAATTAGTTGGTGCTGGTGACGCTAATACTTCATATGGGGCTTGGATCCGACCATACGGTAGCTCTGCGCAACAAAACACTAAGGGCAGTTTACTCGGATACAAAGCACGTACCAATGGTGTCATAGGTGGTTTCGATAATCAATTATCAGATAAATTATTGTTAGGAATTGCAGGAAGTTATACAAAAGCAACAGTTACACAAGAGGCAACGGATTCAAGCATAACCAGAATTAAAAATTACCAAGTGCTACTGTACAGTTCCTATAGATCTGATTCATATGCGTATTTAGACTCTTTGTTCTCAATTGGTACTAATAATTACCAAGGTTCGCGCTACATGAACATTACTACTTACCAAGCAGTAGCAGACTCAAGATATTCTGGACAACAATTATCGGCTAAAGTTATGGCAAGTAAGAATTATCGATTGCTACGCTATTATCAATTTACGCCTATGGCTTCAGCTCAATATAGTTTTGTACGCCAATTGCCATATCAAGAATCTAATGCAGGTCCATTTAATCGGGTTGTTGAGCCAAATAATATTAATTTGTTGCAACTTGGTGTTGGCGCGCAATTCTCAGTACCGTTTGATGAAGGTAAAATTACTGGTATCCCTGCAGTGTATGGAATGTTGTTGGTCGATGCCCAAGGTGGGGCGCTGACAACTAATACTACCTTTATTAGCGGTGGTCCAATTTTAACTAATACCGTGCAAGCTGGACGTCTAGTTGCACGTTTAGGTATGAGTATGAATTTTAAGATTAGCGACCATGTTGAAGCAATCGGCAATTATAATGTTGAATTTCGTAGCAAATATTTGTGTAACGAAGTGTTTTTAAACTTACGGTATGTATTCTAACAACTCCGGCCACCGCTCTTGCCATCCTTCATGATGGCTCACACCTTTCAGTACATGAATTTGCTCTGGTTTTAAATCCGCTCTTTTTCCGAAACTTTCTACCACTTTAGCTGGTACAATTTTATCGTTAGTTCCAACAAAATGTATTTGTGGTATATTTTTAACTTGTGCTGCAACTGTAATTGGATCTAATGAATCATGTAGTGGATCAGCATGATGGTGGTCTTGCATCATTTTTAAATTCAAGTTTCCGGCAATGGTGCGGATGCTAGCAATGTCATCTCTGTTTGCAGCTACTAATACTGCTAACGCGCCTCCGCCAGAAAATCCAATTAAATTAATTTTTTGCGCAGCGCTTTGCGATTTTATTTGATTGAGAGCTTGATTAATAGAATCAACTACTTCTTTTGAATAGCGTGCCGAGGTCCAGTATTTGGGTTCGCATATTATTTCTAGATCTAGCGGTGAATATTGACACGGACGAGCCAAATATACTACATTCGGGCTAGGATCTAGCGCTGCAAGTTGCATTACTGTGGCTTGTTTAGGGGATGGGTCGTTAGCAACCTGACCATAATTTGTCAGCACTCGGCCGTCACCTTCAATATAAACATTAACCGTCGCTTGGGGCTTGCTAGATATTTTCTGATAACTTGTTAAGTTGAATTTAGCAGTTTTAATGTACTGGTGTTTAAACTGATTTTTATTAGCGATTGCATGAGTAGAGATGCTGTTGCAGCCACTCAATAGAAGAGCAGTAACAATCAAAATTGCTAAAATTGACCAAGATTTATTAGATATGCACATAGCTACGATATTATCAGAACATATATTGCAAAGAAAGTAGGCAATTATCTGCCCTTAGTTCCTTTATTGGGGTGTGGGGTAAAATATACGCTACCAGTGCCACGGTACACATAAACTAATTTATGCGATTTTGCAATTCCCCCGGTTTTACTTGCAGGTTCGCGGGTCACCTTAATGTTAGGAGTATAAGCTGCAACATCGTGGCTGAAGGCAACAAACTTATCGTTATTTAACTTCGCTTCAATAACTTCACCTGGCATTTGTACCACAACGTTACCGTGTCCAGAAATTAAAGTAGATACTAGTGGGGTGCCTGAAATAAATTTTGCTAGTGATGGGTCAATTTCTGCGTCCATGTGTAAAGTATCGCGGCAGGCAATGAATGCATTATTGGTAATAATAAGTTTTTCATTGTCTTGCAAAGAGAATTTATGATAATTACCAAGAGTAGGTTTTAAATAAATTTTACCAGTACCGCTAATGGTGGGGCGATAGAACTTCTTGCCAACGATTCTTGATTTGAATATATCGGAGAATTTTCGTATTGCTGGCTTTATTTCCAAATTTCCCACTATATATGCAATGGCGTGTGGTTCAACATAAACACTGTCATTAATAACTTCAATTACGAGCTCACTAGAAGCACCATTTGTTTGAGTATTGTATATAACCATTTTATACCATTATCAAAGTAAGTATTTATTCTACAAAATAAGTATATCAACTAATATAAAAATTTGTGTTAAATGATCATGGGTATAGTAATTGGTCGCGTTGGATTGTATCTCTATCTTGAAGTACTGTATATTTACTGGATGAGTTTAAAAGGTCGGCATACAAGTTTAGACACCCATGTAAAACGCAATATTGCATGGATTGAACGCATACCTAGTGTTACTAAGGTAGTGCTAGGCTTTTCTGAAAGTTGTAGGCACCGTTATCCGCCAGGGCATATTAGAATTAGATCTAATGTACGCGGTGGTTTTAAAATTAATGCCTATTCTGGGAATGGTGTGACGGACATTTTTATTAAGATTGAGCCGATAGAGGATCGTGACGCGGTTGTTGCGCTAATTAAACAGAGATTTGGTGATTTGTGAGGAAGTAGGTATGAACGATAGTGATTTATGTCCATGTTGTAGCGCTAAAATATTTAGTGAATGTTGTCGTGATCTTCTCGCAGGTACTAAGTTTGCACGCACACCACTAGAATTAATGCGCTCTAGATATGCAGCGCATGCCTGTAAAAATATGACACATATATTACGTACTATGCGTGGTAAACCACTCAAAAGATTTGATGAAGAGAAAACCCGGGATGAATGGTTTGAACAATGTATATGGAAGCGTCTTGAAATTATTGATGCGCCAGATGTTGCAGAAAATTCTAAAGATGGTATCGTAGAATTTAAAGCTTATTATGACTTTCGGGGCAGTGAGCATTTCTTACATGAAAGGAGCAAGTTTGAGCTGTTTGACGGTAAATGGTATTACGTTGCTGGTCAAAATAAAAGCCCCAATATTGAAGTTAGTAATAAAGTAGGTAGGAATGATGCTTGCCCTTGTGGCAGTGGTAAAAAGTATAAAAAATGTTGTGCAACGTGAGGTATATTAGTCTCACCTAAATTCAAGTAATGAATTTAGTGATTTTATAAAGGGAATTAGTTAATTAATCTATATTTTTGATTAATTGAAAAGGAGTTCTAATGCCAGGATTAATAATTGCAGACGCTAGTACATCCGCTTCAGAAAATACAATGCGCACCGCTACTATTCGCTCCGGAGTATTAAGCATCGAGCGCTTAAGAAAGAGATACCGACAGATTGATTTTGCAAAAAATGCCGCTGAAATTTGCGAATATCTTCGAGCACGGGGTACTCAAGATCTATTCGATCGTTATCGGGTTGCAGAACGCGCAATCTATCCTGGATTTGGCGCAGTTGGTTTAAATCGTGATAACAATCTACGTACGGCATTGTATTATTGGGAGGCTGCCAAAGATACAAGCTCTGACATGTTATCATCGGTTGCAGATCGACAAGACTCTTTTGTACGCGCGCTATATGAATCGCAACGTGGTAATAATGCTAAAGATTCAGAGGATCATGCCGCAAATAGTGGTCGGATTAACTTCGAGGATAATAGAAATCCAACAGATAATACAATTTGCATGTTTGGGGTAACCAATAAATTTGCAGAGTGCTTTGTCGCGCTGCATCCTGATATTACATTATTGGTAGAGATCAAAAGTACTATTTATGATCTGGTGCGGGGTTTTATTGCAGAGTATTTATACTCGCAAGGCAAGGATTTTAATTTCTTAAAAGATCCAATGTTGGCACTAGAAAATAAAGATATTCTTCCTGCGACAGCGATCGCGCAAATTAAAAATAAGGTGATTGAAATTTTTGGTCAGGCCACTGACAGCTATGAAGGCTTTTTAACATTTGCAGAACTAAAATACCTAAATGATTTATTGGGCGAATATTTAGAATCTGTAAGCTTTGTGAGTTGTATTAATCCACTTGAGCCTGATAACCCTGCAGTTGTTGATAAATTAATTAATGATGCGAAATATATGTTGAGTGAAGCCAGGGCTAATCGAGTATCAACCCGCCGCATACTCGCAGATTCGGATCGCAGTGCAGTGCAAAATTTTGATCTTGACTTGATTACAGCGGTAATTCAAAGCTTGTTACCGCAGCCAGATAATTCTTCCAAAATAACAGGTATTTTGCGTTATGAGATCCGATCTTTTAATCGTGCTACAAATGAACCGGTCGTTAGCTACGATTCTGGTTTGAACCTAGATTTTTTAACATTGTTTCATCGAGCCCAAAGCTATACAAGCGGAATGTATAGCTCAGAACAACTAGATGCAGCGATGCAACCGCAGGCTACAGCACTATCAACCACTGAAGCATCAGATGTAAGGAGACGTAGATTAGTAGCACTTGGGTTGCGTCCAAATCAATATGGTTAAAATACTAAAAAAACACTTAAATACAATGCATTTGTGTTTTTAGGCATGATTGCTACGGGTAAATCGGGGTACTCAAGTGAGTGAATTTTACCAAATGCAGCATAATTCTTCCAGGTATAAGCAAAGCGCCAACCGATGTAAGGTGTAAAATTTTGTTCCAAGCCAAGTTTGATCATGGTAATTATCTTGTTAGCATCATATGTGGTTAAAGCTGCATTGATATCCCCACTCGACGGAACCCCTAAATCATCCGCGATAAAATTAGTCGCCGCATGTATATCAATATAAGTTAAGCCTACAAAACCGAAGCCGCGTAAATTGCCAGTTGATAAAATTTGAATATAACGATTTATTCCGCAATAAAAGCCAAAATTATCATATTCAGGTTGCCAGGTTTGCCAAGTACCAGGTTCTAAAGCCCTTATTGCACCGGGATAATAATCACCGCCATACAGTGTGCTATATTTGTTTATTTTTGGAGTGCTGGTAAAACCAAGTTCGAAACCAAAATACTGGTTGCTCTGGCCTCCGAAAAAAAATTCGTAATCGATCGAGTTGCTAGGCATAAAGCCTTCGCCAAAACCTGGTTTGAAGCCCAC
>JAGVLG010000117.1 GCA_020054325.1 Gammaproteobacteria bacterium | reverse complement strand
GCTTGCTGGTCGCGGGGATATTAGCCTTAGATGTGCGTACAGCCAATTGGCCGCTTGCCAGCAAGAGGGACAAAGGTGAAATTTGTGGGGATCCCTCAGAGTATATGCATCTGTTTAAAGTAAGATTATAAAAATCATTGCGGTTATCGTATATGAAGAATACCTCATTATTAAACTCTAATACTTTCTGCATAAACACGTTAAATAGGTATGCTGGTAATAATGCTGTTTTTAGCATAGCTACAAAAAAAGAATTTGCTAGTTTTAAATGGGATAAAAATTCTGAATCAAAGTAATTGTCTATGTTTGATAATTCTACTGCTAGTGCGTTATAGATATCATTGGTATGAACGTACTCTGCAGGCAAGCATTGATTGCAAACCTCATAGTCTCGTTTTCTTAAAGCTTTCAAAAATAATTCAGTTGGTGACATTAAGTCTTTTAAATTATCAGGTTCACCGGATTTTCTTTTGGGCGGGTTTGGTGCTTTAGTTTTATTTTTGATCGGATTTTTTATCGGGGTTGTTCTTAATCCCGCAGTTGCTAAAACCTCTTTCTTCGCTTCTGGACTATTTGTTGTATGCTTCGGAAGTTTACTTTTTAGCTCTTCAATCAGACTATTAGATAAAGGATCTTTTTTATCTAGACAATGTCCAAATATTTCGCGCAAATTCATATCTTCATTTATTTTATTAATTGTTGCACTATCAAAGCTTAGAAGTTTTGCAGCTATTAATTTGCTTAATTTATTACGTTGTTTTAACTTAAGAATATCTAGGCATTCTTCTGAGGTTAGATCTAATTGTTTTATAAAATCTATGGTTGCTTGAATTGGTTGGATTAAATTACGATCTATCAGGCTTTCTAAAAACAATGTTCTAGTTTCACGCTGTGCTAGAAAGTTATTGGATTCCGTAACGTTAATTTTACGAATTGCAGCTAGTATTCCTTTTTTAAAATCATTACTTATATTAGGACTTGTTGGTAATTCGCCTGATGTAGTTTCAGACGCAGTTGCAGTAGCTGTAACAATGGTTGCTGTTGTAACAGAATTTTCTTTATTTACTGCTGTATTCGTTTCGCTAGCGGCGCTTTCATCTTGAAACTGGTTGTCATTCAACAAATATTTGCTGCAGCCACTTGCCGGAGTGTATGGTTCGAATCGATCCCATATTTGTGGCATGTCAGAGTATAATAATGTATCTAACATTGGTATTAGGTGCTGTAGTTGCGGATTGACTAAGCAAGCTTCACGTGCAGCAGTGAAGTATGAATTATAATTCAGCCTTGCGCCTAAGCTGATACATTGGTTAAGTAGTTCAAACCCTCCTAAACAATATGCGGTTGCAGCAAAAGTCTGAAAAATTTCTCGGCTTAAAGCTGCATTGAAATTGATTGAACATAAATACTCTAAATTATGTAATGCTGCCTGTATCCCTGGATTAGTGGGATCTAGTTGTTGCTGTTGCAGCATTAGCCTTGTTTTACAGCGCAGCAAATCAGAGCCTAGATAAATAATTAGCTGAATTTTGCTCCAGTTATCTAGTTCTGGATCTATTGGGATTAAGTTTAGGTTTGTGCTTAATTGGGCAATGCGAAGATTGAGGGTAAATATTGTTGTTGGTAGCATTTTGGTACAGCCTAGATTTAAGTTGCCTGACTATAACATATCATTGCATATTAGGCAAGGATGAAAAAATAACTTGGTAACCTAACTGCTTTTGGGGGTAGCATCGAAATTTAAAGCATAAAGGTTACCCTTTTCAATAAACAGTTTTTGTCTTAAAACTGATTGGATTAAGTTATTAATACTGGCATTGATGTCCTGGCGAATCTCATGCTCTTGGCGGCGATCATATTTTCCAAGAATGCTACTGCGGTATAACTCATAGCTGATATATGATAGGAAAGTGTTGGTAAAATGCTTTGGAACTTCAAGTTGCATATTAGTTTCTTTAGCCGCGGTAATTTGCTGGAGCATATCTATCGTGGTTTTGAGGCTTATTGCATTATAAAACCCTAGCTTAGGAATATTTATCGGATTTATATTGGAAATTCGCATAGTTGCAACATCGTTTACAAAACGTTGTTGCATAATTTCTGCTTCTGGAATTGATGCTACAACACTGACGTTTACCTGTTGCTGATTTCTACTGAAGTCAACTTTAAAGTTCAAATTATCTATCTTTAGTTCTAGCTGTTTATTTTTGGTAAGGCTGATACTTTTGGAATTAATGACATTATTGTTGTAAAAACCATCTTGCTGTGATCCTGCATCAAAATATACAGCTAAGTCACTTATGCAAAAATTTTGATTTTCTGATTCGTAAGAAACCTTTGGAATATTTAATGTGCCATTGTAGCTGTTAAGACGTAAATCATGTTCTAAGCTGCCAGTGATGGTAGCCCATGTTAGGTTGCCATTATTAGTATTTGAATTTTGATTTGCTGCGCTTAACTTGAGCCAGCTATGTGCGGAGTTGTTAAATCTGATAAGAGTAACTACGGCAAATGGTTTTTGGTCATTTGTGTATTTGATTAACTGTGCTTCTAGCTGGTTATCAAGCTGAGTTGTAACTTTTGCAGCAGCAATGCTTATCTTAATCCCATCAGGCGTATTAAAAATTAGAAATGGGCCATGACTAATACGTTGCTTTAAGCTAATTTTCTTTTGATTATTTTTAGCGCCACTATCAAGTTCTAATTCGATACGAGCTTCGGAAGAAAATAAACCAGGATTATAACTAAGTAAATTGATTTTAAGTTCGCGATTTTGGTTAAATTGTACAATATTCTGATAGTATGTCTTCTGGATTACGCGACCGCATACCAAATAACTTGCACCAAATATAATGGATATCGCTGCTGTTACAAAAATAAATCTTTTCTTCAATTTCATTACCCTGGTATACTTTTATCGAATTTTTTCATTTTAGGGTAATCTCCCCACTAAAACAAGGCCATTTGATGCAGAGTCAATTTGTTCATTTACAATGCCATACGGAATATTCGTTGGTTGATGGTATTTTGCGTATTCCAGAAATGGTAGCTGTAGCAGCGCAGCAAGGCATGGATGCAATTGCTATTACTGATCAAACCAACATTTTTGCGATGGTAAAGTTTTACAAAGCAGCACTTAGCGCGGGGATAAAGCCTATCATAGGTAGCGATGTTTATATTGAAAACCCTGCGAAACTAGATCAACCATTTCGGGCGATAATTTTATGTCAAAATAAATTGGGCTATAGAAATTTGACGCAATTATTAACTGATAGCTATTTCAAAGGCCAAGATTCTGGTAGGCCTACAGTAAAAAAAGAATGGCTACATAAATTACATGAAGGTTTAATCGTTATTGCAAATGCGCGTGAAAGTGATATAGCCCAAGCATTACTGGCAGATCAGACCGTTATTGCTGAACAATTATGTTACACTTGGATGCAACTTTTACCAAATCGATTTTATATAGGTTTAACTCGCACTGGCCGTGAGAATGAAGACAATTATAATAATGCAGCAATTGTGTTGGCGCATAAATTAGAATGCCCATTGGTGGCGTTAAATGAGGTATGTTTTCTTAGCTCAAATGATTTTGATGCACATGAGGCTAGAGTTTGTATTAATGAAGGTAGAATTTTAAACGATCAAAATCGTCCACGACGTTATAGCCGTCAGCAGTATTTGCGCACTACTGCAGAAATGCAGCAATTATTTAGCGATATACCAGAGGCATTGGAAAATTCAGTACAAATTGCACAAAGATGTAATCTACAGCTGGAGTTAGGCGTAGTACATCTACCAAAATTTCCGGTGCCTGATAATAGTTCTCCAGAGCAGTATCTAAGTACGGTAGCAACTAAGGGGCTGCAGGAGCGTTTTCCAGTTTGGCAAAGCGCAGAACAAGCCAAAATTTATCAAGATCGTTTAGCAATAGAATTGCAAGTTATCAATAACATGGGATTTGCTAGTTATTTTTTAATTGTGGCAGATTTCATTTCATGGGCGATTAATAATGGAGTTCCGGTTGGACCAGGGCGTGGTTCTGGGGCAGGATCATTAGTGGCATATTCCTTAAAAATTACCGATCTCGATCCACTACAGTACGATTTGCTTTTTGAGCGTTTCCTAAATCCAGAGCGGGTATCAATGCCGGATTTCGATATTGATTTTTGCATGGAGGGACGCGATCGCGTTATTGAATATGTTGCTAATCGTTACGGGCGCGATTCGGTATCTCAAATCATAACTTACGGTACAATGGCTGCACGTGCGGTTATTCGTGATGTGGGGCGTGTCCTAGGCTTTGCTTATGGTTTTGTGGATAAGATTGCCAAATTAATTCCAATGGAACTAGGAATTACTCTTGATAAAGCATTGCAGCAAGAAGAAGCGTTGCATACTATGTATCAACAAGAAGAAGATGTAAAAACTCTAATCGATCTGGCGTTAAAACTAGAGGGTATAACACGTAATGTTGGCAAACATGCAGGTGGCGTGGTTATAGCTCCAGACAAACTTACTAATTTTACCCCATTATATTGTGAAGCGAATGATCCGCATACTATAACGCAATTTGATAAAGATGACGTTGAAAGTATTGGTTTGATCAAGTTCGACTTTCTAGGATTAAGAACTTTAACGATTATTAATTGGGCAGTACAAACTATCCGATCTAGAGCGACTGATCCAGATGGTAAAATTTTAGATATTAGTAAAATTCCGCTCGATGATCCCAAAACTTTCAAGTTACTCTGTGATACCAATACTAGCGCAGTATTCCAATTAGAATCACGAGGTATGAAGGATTTAATTCGACGGCTGCATCCTGATTGCTTTGAAGATATTATTGCATTGGTGGCATTATTCCGTCCGGGACCACTGCAATCTGGCATGGTGGATGACTTCATTAATCGTAAATTAGGTCGTGCAGCAATTGAGTATCCGCATCCGGATTTAGCTCCGATTTTAAAACCAACCTATGGCGTTATTTTATACCAGGAACAAGTAATGCAAATTGCGCAAGTACTTGCTGGCTATACCTTAGGGGCAGCAGATTTATTACGACGCGCAATGGGTAAGAAGAAGCCAGAAGAAATGGCGCAACAACGGGCTTTCTTTACAGAAGGCGCTGTAGCACGTGGTATTCACGAACGTACCGCGACGTACATTTTTGATTTGATGGAAAAGTTTGCTGGTTATGGCTTTAATAAATCGCACTCTGCTGCTTATGCTTTGGTATCGTATCAAACTGCTTGGTTGAAAGCACATTATCCCGCGGAGTTTATGGCTGCAGTGTTATCGGCGGATATGGCGCATACCGATAAAATTGTGAGTATGATTGAAGATTGCCGTGAAAATAATCTAAAAGTAGTTTCGCCAAATATCAACTTTAGTAGTTTTAAATTTACTGTTGATGATCAAAAGCGCATTGTTTATGGACTTGGTGCTCTTAAGGGGGTTGGGGAGGGCGCCATTGAGTCAATAATTGCTGCTCGTTTACAGGATGGTCCATTTAAGGATATTTTTGATTTATGCTCAAGGGTAGATCTGCGGCGAGTAACCAGGCGTACCTTTGAATCATTAATTTTTTCAGGTGCGCTTGATGCTTTTGGTATGCATCGCGCCGCGCTGATGGGAAATTTAGATGCAGCGATTCAAGCCGCTGATAAAATGCATAAAGATTCGCAACTCGGGCAAAGTGATCTATTTAGCGATACGGTTGACGCTCAAGAATTAGGGTTGATGCAGGATTCTAGTAAATTTACAGAGTTGAGTGAACAAGATCGTTTGGCAGGTGAAAAAGCTACTTTAGGATTGTATTTAACCGGACATCCAATTAATCAGTATGAGGCAGAACTATCAAAAATCATTACGCATAAATTAATTAATTTAAGACCTGGTGGTAAAAATGATAAACAAATGATTGCGGGATTAGTAGTTGCCATTCGAACCCTACAAACTAAGCGCGGCGATCGTATGGCATTTGTTACCATTGAGGATCGTACTGCTCGTCAAGAAATTGCTGTATTTGCTGATTTGTACAATGAGTGTCGCGATTTATTAAAAAATGACACATTAATCGTAGTACAAGGAGATGCGAAACAAGATGATTATTCTGGTGGGGTTAAAGTTAGGGCTATTAAAATAATGGATCTGCCTACAGCACGCAATAATTTTGCTAAAAAAATCTTACTGCAAATTGATGCATCCTCGCAATTGCCTCAGGATTTTGCTTTACGTTTACAAGGATTATTAAAGACTTATCAGCCTGGGAGTTGTAAAGTAGAACTAAAATATCAAAATTCCCAAGCTGCAGCAATTTTAGAGTTTGGATCAGCCTGGACAGTGCAGCCGGCACAAGAATTAATACGAGATTTACAAACGCTGGGCCAAGGTAAAATTAGTGCTGAGGTTTGTTATTAGGTTTGATTTGAGGATGTATTTTTATAATTAATCCCCAAAATAGATAAACTGTTAAAAATCCTAATATGGCAACACTGATAGATACGACAGGTATTCCAATTAAAATTGATTTGCCTAATTGGCCGCACCAAGCCATAAATTGTTGGAAATAATCGAGCCAATTATCACCGACGAATTCCAAGTCCTTAATACCTTGGTATTGCTCTGTAGCACCAGTTAAGGTTTGCCCCACTCTGAATAACATAACATTAATAGGGATAAAGGTTATTGGATTACTAATCCAGGTGCAGGCTGCTGCAATCATAACGTTGCCACGTAACACAATGGCAACAGCTAAGGCACAAATGGTTTGAATTGGTAAAGGAATGAATGCGACAAATAAGCCAGCAGCCACCCCGCATGAAACTGAGCGACGAGTAAAATGCCATAAATCTGGATGATATAGCGCATTTTTAAAGCGACCATCGCTGTTAATCTCATGAGGTTTGGGTAAGTATTTTTTTAGTGATTGTAGATCAATGATACTTAGTCCTTGGATTAAACTTTCCTTAATTATAATCTGTTTGCGGCATTATGCTAGCTAGTTTCTCTCTTCAACAGTTAAGTAATAGGTGATACAATATGCTTTGACAGGTCGTATTATTATGGGGCAATCATGAAATCAGCGTTTACACAAAAATTTAGCTCAGTAATACTTGCAGCAATATTAAGTTTGTCATTTAACAACCTGTGTGCAGAGGACATGAATGCCATTCAGAATTTACAACAAACCGGAAAGGCTTTTGCTGCAATAGCCAAATCAGTTTCGCCTGCTGTTGTAAACGTGCAATCAGATATAAGCCCTAGTGCTGCAGATGGTGGCGATCAAGAAGAAATTGACTTACAAGAACAAGAAATTCCCCAACCATTTTTAGATTTATTTCGTTTAGATCCGCGTTTTCAACCCTACAAACGACCTGCTATGATGCGGCAAGGTTCGGGTTTTATTATTACTAGCGACGGTTATATCGTAACTAACAATCATTTAGTAGAAAAGGCTAGCAAAGTCACAGTTAAGTTATTAAACAACAAAGAATATGTAGCTAAGGTCATAGGTACTGATCCGCAATCTGATATAGCAGTTATCAAAATTGATGCCAAAAACCTTCCCGTTGTAAAACTCGGAGATTCTGATGCTGCAGAGGTTGGCGAGTGGGTGGTAGCTTTAGGTAATCCTTTTGGCCTGTCCCATTCATTATCAGCTGGTATTTTAGGTGCTAAAGGCCGTAGTAACGTCGGCATTACAGATTACGAGAATTTTTTACAAACCGATGCAGCCATTAATCCTGGTAACTCTGGTGGCGTGCTGTTAGATTTAGATGGCAAAGTAATTGGTATTAACACTGCAATTTTCAGTCGTTCTGGCGGTTACATGGGAATAGGTTTTGCAATTCCTATTAATATGGCAAAACCTATTATTGAACAATTACGTGCATCAGGGTCTGTAGTGCGAGGTTTTATGGGAGTACGAATTCAAGAACTAACCCAAGATCTCGCTAAGAGTTTCAATACTGCCGATCGTAAAGGAATTTTGGTTGCAGAAGTAGAGCCTGGCTCACCTGCAGATAAAGCTGGTATTAAACAAGGCGATGTTATCATTGGCTTAGATGGTAAGGATGTCGAAAATTCAGGTGATTTTAGAAACAATATTGCCGCTTCTAAACCTGGCACAATTCGTAAAATCACAATTTTACGCAATCAAAAGCCAGTTGAACTTCAGGTTGCCGTTGGTAATTTGGGTGAGGAATTAGCCAGCAAGGAGTCTAAATCCGAAGAGGTTCAAAGTTTTGCAGCGCTTGGCATAAGTGTGCAAAATGTAACTGCGGATATTGCTGGTAAGCTAGGTTATAAGGCAAATCGCGGCGTAATAATAAGTAAAGTCAAGCCTGGTTCAATAGCTGAATTAGCAGGGTTAGCGCGCGGTACTTTGATAGTTGAAGTTAATCGTAAAGCAGTAAATTCAGTTAAAGAATTTAATAGTGCTGTTTCAGCAGCGGCTAAATCAAACAGCATATTGTTCTTGTTGCAGGATCAGTATGGGTCGCGCTATGTAGTTATAAACTTAGGCTAATAGTCGTCGCCATTTGAATTTAGGCGTTGTTACAGCTTTCACTCGCAGCAGTCATGTATTATGTATACACTCCTGCTGCTCGGTTCAAGCTGTGCCTAGCCTAAATCCAAATGGCTTAGACTATATACAAGTTACCCCATCCTAAGTTTTTTCGCTGGTGCAGCTTGAGTTTCATGTGCTGCAGCAGCAGTCTCCACAACAGTAACAGCTGCAGTTTCTAATTTAACGCCTTTATTGACTAGTTGTGTAGCAATTGCTTTAGCTAAATCATCTGAGACAAATTTTCCAAATGCTTGATGCATCCGTAATTGCACTTCTGCTGTTGGCAAATGTACTAGGGGGATTTTGTGCTCTAAATGCCGGTAGTGAAAACATGTGCTCGGAATACCTAATTCTTGGGCGCATCTTGAAATGTTTTCTACGTGGTGTTTCTTATCGTCTACAAACACTAAATATGGTATAGCCTCTGGTTTTATTCCCATTGCATTTAGATATGCTTTTAAACAATCAGCTTTACTACGACCGCCAGCAAAAATAACGCTGTTTGTTGCAGTACTGTGTGGACTATTTAGTAAAATTTGATCTAAATAAATCTCATGGTTGTTATCATTAGCGTTACCATCAACATTAAATTTAACCCCAATAGAACTTAGTTGCCTGAAAGTTGCTGCAACCAGTTCTTTGCCACGCGTTGTAATAGCAATAACGCGGTGCGATTTGGTTAATTCTTGCATCAGAGCCACAATTCCCGGCTCAACTGCAGTAACTTCAGAATGTTGATGTACATAATTATAGACATCAATAGTTTCTTTTATGGCGGCAGATTTATTATCTTCTCCAAACTTAGCTATGTTGAACCGCATAAATGCTTCGAACCATTGATCTGAGCCAATTAGTTGTTGTGGTTCAATAACAGTATTATCAAGATCCCATGCAATTAATGAGTTTGCAGGAAGTCTATCTATAAATGCTTTAATTGATGCTAGATCTAATACTTCTAATTGATTGGCAACATGCGTAAATTTCTTAGTAGGGTCTGCACTGGTCACATGCTGTTGTGGTTGCAGACTTGGTGAGTATCTATTTGGCGCTTTTACACTTCTGCCACTTGATGTACGATAAGCACTGGCACCTGCTTGAAACCTTAACGGTTTGGGTCGTCGTGAAGCTGCAGCTGCTTTCGAAATTAAACTTGGTTTAGGCACAATACTTCTCCTATATTTCATCTAAATATGATTCAGCATCTAGGGCTGCCATACAACCTGAACCTGCTGAAGTTACGGCTTGACGATAAATAGAATCTGCTACATCGCCGGCAGCAAACACACCTGGAGCACTGGTAGCAGTAGCATTGCCTTGCAAACCACTCTTAACTATTATGTAACCACTTGGAGACATTTCTAATTGATCTTTAAATATCTTAGTATTGGGTTCGTGACCGATTGCAATAAATACCCCATGCAAGGCGATATCTTTAGTAACATTGGAATTAACATCTTTAATGCGGATCCCATTAACGCCATTATCATCACCTAAAATTTCATCAACCACAGAATTGTATGCGATGCTTACATTACCGTGTTCAGCTTTATGCATCAATTTATCGATTAAGATTTTTTCGGCTCGGAATTTATCGCGCCGATGAATAACTGTAACGTGTTTTGCAATATTTGCTAGAAATAATGCTTCTTCAACCGCCGTATTACCACCGCCAACTACTGCAACATCTTGGCCTTGGAAGAAAAAGCCATCGCAAGTTGCACAAGCTGAAACGCCACGATTACGATATTTAGTTTCAGATTCTAAACCCAAATATTTTGCTGTAGCTCCTGTCGCGATAATTACAGCATCTGCAGTGTATGTGGTTTCTTCACCATTTAAGGTGAGTGGACGTTTGCTGAAATCAACCGAATTTATATGATCATAAATAATTGTGGTGTTAAACCGTAATGCATGCTTTTCCATCCGTTCCATTAAACTAGGGCCTTGTAAGCCTTCAATATCGCCCGGCCAGTTATCGACATCAGTAGTTGTCATAAGCTGTCCGCCTTTTTCACGTCCAGTAATTAGTACTGGCGATAAATTAGCCCGCGCAGCATAAACTGCCGCGGAATAACCTGCAGGTCCAGATCCAATAATAATTAGCTTGTGGTGTACATTTTTCATAGTATATTTTCCGATCGACAACTGCGCCTGATAGGCCATAATCTGTTAAAATATACTAATGTACAACTAAGGTAAATAGTAGCTGCACTTATGAAAAGACTAACTAAAACTAATTCGACACCAGATAATGAAATTATTGCGCGGCGGCTGCGCGAAGGGCTCTTCATTCTTGCTTGTGCTATGGCGTTGTATCTTCTAATTGCGTTGGCAACTTATAATACTGCCGATCCTGGTTGGTCACGATCCACGGCTGCTAATGTCATTAAAAATTCCGGTGGACTAATTGGTGCTTGGTCATCAGATGTATTATTAAATTTTTTTGGGTATGTAGCATATATATTTCCTTTGCTCTTAACGCTAGCTGGGATGCTGCTATTTAAAAATTACCCCATCAAACAGCATAAAATGCTGTTGCGTATATTACATATTTTCGGGTTTATTTGTATTGTTGCAGGCAGTTGTGCCTTAGTTAGCATGGTGTTTCCGTATAAATTTAGTAGCAATATTCCCGGACCTTCTGGTGGTATAATTGGCAGCCTACTTACCAAGTGGCTGGCAGTAAAGTTGAATACTAGCGGAAGCATTTTAATTTTTAGCGCGATGTTATTAATTGGGATAACCCTAGCAACAGGTGTGTCATGGGTAAAATTAATTGAGGCAGTGGGTAAATATACTATTATAGTAATGCTACGTGCTGCTAGTGGCTTGAGTTATGCAGGCCAGCAAATTTATATTGCAATACACCAGGCTTGGAAAAAATTATTAACGCGTAACGCTGCGCCAAGAATTAAAAATTTAATTCGTACTGAATTTGAAGCTGAGGTACCAAAAATTGAACCTACTCTTAAAGCTGCAGTAAGAGCTGCAGCCAGAACGCCATTAATTGCAGCAGAACTTGAAATTAAAAATCCTCCGGTATTAAGCAAAATTGC
The DNA here is from genome assembly GCA_020054325.1 of Gammaproteobacteria bacterium. Taxonomy (GTDB): domain Bacteria; phylum Pseudomonadota; class Gammaproteobacteria; order UBA6186; family Azoamicaceae; genus JAGVLG01. The sequence goes on along the minus strand of JAGVLG010000117.1, from coordinate 7,987 downwards.
AACAGTACGACAAAAGTTTACTACTTCAAGCAAATCTTTACGCAATAATAAATTGCCTGAATTAGATTTATTAGATGCGGCGGAAATTACCGATCCCAAAAAGCATTACTCCGTTGCAGTATTAGAAAAGTTATCACGCGAAGTAGAGCAGCGTTTATTAGATTTTGGTGCTGAAGTTAAAGTTGTTGCAGTCTGTCCCGGTCCAATTATAACGCGTTTTGAGATGACTCTAGCCCCTGGTTTAAAAGTAAGTAAAATTAGCGGCCTAGCCAAAGATCTAGCACGATCGTTGTCAGTTACCTCGGTGCGTGTGGTTGAAGTTATTCCGGGTAAAGCAGTGGTTGGGTTAGAGATCCCCAATAAATATCGCGAGACGGTAAAATTACGTGATGTATTAGAATCGCCGCAATATCAAGATAAAGATGGTCCATTGAATTTAGCCTTAGGTAAAGATATTTCTGGGGTACCAGTAGTAGTTAACTTAGCCCAGATGCCACATTTATTGGTAGCTGGTACTACAGGCTCTGGTAAATCTGTTGGTGTGAATGCGATGTTGTTGAGCTTATTATATAAGGCAACCCCGGCCGATTTACGTTTGATCTTGATTGATCCGAAAATGTTAGAACTATCGGTTTACGACGGCATTGGGCATTTGTTAACTCCGGTTGTTACCGATATGAATGATGCTGCAAATGCATTACGTTGGTGTGTTGCTGAAATGGAGCGCCGTTATCAAGTAATGGCAACCATGGGGGTGCGTAATTTAGCTGGATTTAACGCTAAAGTTATTCAAGCTGAAATTGATGGTAAGCCGTTGCCAGATCCATTGTGGGATGCTAATTCTGGCACGCCACAACGTCATTTAGAAAAATTACCCTACATAGTTGTTATAATTGATGAATTTGCTGACATGATGATGGTGGTTGGCAAAAAAGTTGAGGAATTGATTGCGCGTATTGCTCAAAAGGCGCGGGCGGCAGGTATTCATATGATCCTAGCAACGCAACGTCCGTCGGTTGATGTTATTACCGGTTTAATTAAAGCTAATATACCAACACGAATTGCGTTCCAAGTTTCTTCACGGATTGACTCGCGTACTATTTTAGATCAGCAAGGTGCAGAGCAATTATTAGGTTATGGCGACATGTTATATTTAGCACCTGGTACCGGTATTCCAGTACGAGTGCATGGTGCTTTTGTTTCTGATCAAGAAGTGCATAAAGTGGTGGAAGCGATTAAGCAAAGTATTCCGGCACCAGATTATTCTGAAGACATTGCTAGTAGTAATATTGCGCCTATTCCGGGCATTGATGCAATGCCAGAGCCAGATGGAGAACAAGATCCGTTGTATGATCAAGCCGTAGCAATTGTGGTAGAATCACGCAAAGCATCGATTTCTTACTTGCAACGACGTTTGAAAATTGGCTATAATCGGTCAGCTAGATTAATAGAAGCGATGGAAGCTGCAGGCTTGGTTTCAGAAATGCAGCACAATGGCAGCCGTGAAGTGTTATAACAATTTAATTTATAGGGTCTAAGTTATGCGACTAATTAAAATATGTGTTTTATCTACATTAGTTGCTTTATCTGCCAACTGTTACGCGGCTTTACAACCAGCTGCTGAGCAACTTAATAAACTACTAATACCCATTAACAGTTTAAAGTCACGCTTTAAGCAGACTGTATTTACAGATAAACAGAAGGTGATCCAGCAATCATCTGGTACAATGGAATTCCAGCGTCCTAGATCTTTTCGTTGGCAAGTTGAAAATCCTGAGCAGAATCTAATTGTAACCAATGGTGAGAAACTGTGGAATTATGATGTGGATTTAGAGCAGGTAACCATACGCAACTTTTCAGCTAATAATGAAGTAAGCCCGGTGAGCTTTTTATTTGATGATATTGAAAAGTTAAATTCCGATTTTAACATTGAGACTAAAGCCAATAAGAACCATGATTTTTCATGTTTTAAGCTTACTCCTACTAAAGAAAATCCAAGTTTCGTTTCGGTCGAGGTGTGTTTTAAAGGTTCGCATATTGTAAGTTTAAATTTGCTAGATCATTTGAATCAAATTTCAAAATTTGATTTTGATCATGTACAAAAAAATGTGCCAATTGCTAATGCACGTTTCGATTTCGAACCGCCTTCAAATGTAGACGTAGTTGGTGAGTAATAAATGTTAGATATTCAAGCTTTGCGCGATGATCCACAGCAAGTGGCGCGCCAATTAAAGAGTCGCGGTTTTATTTTTGATGTTGATTTTTTTAATCAATTAGAGCAACAGCGCAAAACTTTGCAAATTGCAACCCAAGAAATTCAAAACCAGCGTAATGTTAGATCTAAAGAAATTGGTATTGCTAAATCTCAAGGCAAAGATACTACGCAAATGTTAGCAGAAGTTGCAAATCTTGGGGTTGATTTGGCTGCTAAAGAAACAGCTTTAACTGAATTGCAGAATAAAATTAATGATTTTCTGTTAACTATACCGAATATCCCGCATGAGAGCGTGCCGGTTGGCGATAATGAAACTAAAAATGTTGAGGTTAGAAAGTGGGGGAATATACCAAGCTTTGCTTTTACTCCGAAAGAACATTTTGATTTAGCGCCGTGTATGCGTGGTGATATGGATTTTGAGACTTCAGTAAAGATTTCTGGGGCGCGCTTCGTAGTATTAAGCGATAAGGTGGCGCGATTGCAGCGTGCCTTAGCGCAATTCATGTTAGATTTACATACCCAAGAACATGGTTATACAGAAAAATATGTGCCGTATCTTGTAAAATCGGATGCTTTATATGGTACTGGGCAATTTCCAAAATTTGTTGAAGATCAATTTGGTACTGCGAATGATCTGTGGCTAATACCAACTGCAGAAGTATCTTTGACGAATATTGTGCGCGACAGTATTCTTGAAGCAGAAAATTTACCATTGAAATTTGCAGCACATACGCCATGCTTTAGAAAAGAAGCAGGGGCATATGGTAAAGATGCTAAAGGTATGATCCGACAACATCAATTTGAAAAAGTTGAATTGGTACACATAACTAAACCAGCCGATTCGTACGCTGCATTAGAGCAACTTGTAGGACATGCGGAGAAGGTATTACAACTTTTAGAGTTACCGTATCGGGTATTAGTGTTATGTACTGGTGACATGGGGTTTAGCGCAGCCAAAACTTATGATCTTGAAGTTTGGTTACCAGGACAAAATTGTTATCGTGAAATTTCTTCTTGCAGTAATACGGAAGCATTTCAGGCACGGCGCATGCAAGCACGGTGGCGCAATCCCGAGCAAAAGCGCCCCGAGCCGGTACATACTTTAAATGGATCTGGTTTAGCAGTAGGCAGGACTTTAATTGCTGTATTAGAAAATTACCAGCAAGCTGATGGTAGTGTCAGGGTTCCTAAAGTACTGCAAAAATATATGGCCGGTTTGGAAGTATTAAACTAGGGTTTTAAACCAGTCATAACCCAGCCGAGATCACCCACTAGATCTTGATCTGCAACTAGTACAAAACCTTCTTTGTCGGCATCTTGGTACTTGCTTAGTGCAGTTTTTATATTTATGCCTTTGGTAACAGAATGTATCGCTGAGCTTTGGGTTACTGCATTAGGTGCTAATTGTAATTGCGATCTATTGCCATTTTCTTGCACACTAACATGGTTTAAATTAATAGTTACTTTCGAAGTAACTACCATATCTGGGTTTTCATCGTTTGGATCGGTAGTATCTGTGGTGTCCATATTTAAAGCATGCAATGGCACTGATCGGCAAAATCTTAGTACATTACCATTACGCTCGAGGTAACATGAACTATATTGCGATCGATGCATAGTGCTAAACATTAAGTGATCTGCGCCTTTGCTTGCGCCAAAGCGCATAATTGGTGTGGCAGCACCATAGCCAGCCCCTTGGTTTAGGGTTGCAATTATTGCTTTTATGCGATCTTTTGGCAGCTTAGTTTCACTTGCGATGCTGCTGGCCCAACGCTCTAAAGACCTGTAATGGGGATTCTTTGGTAACCTCCACGCCATTGTCTAATACTTTTTGCGCCCGGGGGAAATCTAGTAAGAACTGTTTAATCTCACTCTCGGTTTTAAAGTTAATGCCTTGTGCCGCGCGTAATATGAGAGAAACTAAAAATGCAGGTTCGCAGACGTCAGTAATATCTGGATCCGCATCATCTGCAGTAACAACATAAAACTCTGAATCTGTGGAGTTGCTTCTTAAAGCTAGTTTGGCTGATTTCGATATAAATAAATGATTTAAAAGCAGGCGCTAAGAAAAAATAAAAATGGATTAATTGTATTCGAGTTAATACTTGTTGGCATGTTGTGTCCTTATTTCGCCTGAATTAAATGGTGATCACTATAGAGATTCTAATATAGCATAAAACGCAGCATAAAATAAAAAGGGGCGAAAAGCCCCTTTTTGGTATATAGAGTCTACTATTCTCTACGACCCGCTAGTGCACTTAAAATTTGTAATAAGCTTACAAACAAATTAAGTAAGGTTACATAGATTGATATAGTTGCTAGGATATAGTTGGTTTGGCCGCCATTAACTAATTGGCTGGTTTCAAACAATATATAGCCGCTCATCAACAGTACAATTGCAGCAGACACTGCTAACTGTAAACCTGGGACATTTAGGAATATGCCTACTAGGCTTGTTACAACTGCAACTGTAATACCAACAAACAAGAAACCTGCCAAGTAGCTAAAGTCTTTACGAGTAGTCATTGCATAACCAGATAACGCAAAGAAAATAACTGCAGTGCTTCCAAATGCAGCAGCTATTAGCTCAGGGCCGTTGCTGAAGCCTTGAATGTAGAAGCTTAGCATTGGACCAAGGGTTAAACCCATGAACCCTGTAAATGCGAATACAGACACTAAGCCCATCGCTGAGTTTGCAGTGGCACTTGTTAGATAAAGCAACCCAATATAGCCGAGGATTACTAACCAGAAAGGCATGACTAGGTTAAGTGACATAGCTATAACAGACGTTATAGCACTAAACAGGATTGTCATTGCCAATAATGTATAAGTGTTTCGAATCACTTTATTAGTAGCGAGCACACTTTCGTTAGCTCTGGATACACCTATTAGATTGTCACGCATTACAGAACCTCCAATTTCTTGCTTTCAACCCCCATGGGCGCAGCAAGGATTAATTAATTACTCTGGGTCAATTATAACACACTTAGTAGTAATATGTGGGCTATTGGTTTGTTTTCAAGATAATTGTGCTTCTTCTTCGTATTCGTCGATTTCTTCGTCTTCTTCGTCGTCATCTTCGTCGAACTCCAAGACTTCTTCACAAACCATAGCTTGGAATAGCACTGCCTCGGTTTCGCCACTTGGGGTGGTTTTAAGTTGTACGACTAGGTCATTAGCTAGGTCGTAACCATCTAGCATAGCGTTTGCCACTTGCTCTTCGAAAGCTGCAAGGTTTTTGTCTGAACCTTTGATTAGTTTGTATGGGGACATGGGGAACTCCTTTAATAGTGACTTAGTCGTGACGGATGCTTAGTACGCACTTTAATGTATATAAAACCTATGGCTAGGTCAAGGCAAGGTTGAGTTAATGCGTAAATACAATCAATACAGTTATATAAACAACAAAAAACTATTATGTACTTTTCGCTAAATCTTACTTTCAGTAAAATTAATGACCTCGAATGCATGCTGATAATTTGCAACTTGCGTCGTATTTATTGATTGCTCTTGTTCGCCGCCATAAACTACAAATCCAAACGGCGCACGGTTCAGCAACAATTTTTGAGAATAGTTAACGTTTTTACTAAATTAGTTATTATAAGTTTGTGAGGACTTGATTTCAATCGGGATTAAATTGTTACCAACTTTGAATATAAGATCTACTTCTCTTTCATTGCTTTCATGATGAAAATAAAAACTTGGTTCAAAGCCAAAATTGTAACGATTTTTATAAAAATCCATGATCACCATATTTTCAAATAAATTTCCCCGTAACGGATCGCGTTGCATTTGTGCAGTAGTATTGATCCCTAGTAGATAAGCCAGCAAACCAAAATATTAGGTTTGTGCTGTATTATTCTACTTTTATTGGTTGTAATATTTTTATACTTATAAAGCGTGGTACCGTGGGCCCAAACAGATTTGGCGAAGGGCTTATCTAAAATAGCTGGTTTAAAATTACAACAGAAGTAATATATTTATCTGAATATATATTGTCTTTTACTCCATGATTACATATGATTGCTATAAATATTTGCTTGCTAATGCGTGTGACTTTTCGGAAGATTTCCGCTTTATTTACTAAATTATCTTTATATAGCTCGGTGATTTCAAATAATTTATCAGTATGTTTCATTTCACAAATTGTTATGGTTCCATCTGGACTATCTAGCACCAAATCAATTTGCGCACCACTTTCTCCATGTTTAACAGGTCTGTATGACCAAGCTGCTGCCTTATATCCATCAGGAACATGCAAAGCTTTGCGGATTATCCCTATGTGTTTATAACAAATAGCTTCAAATGCATAACCAGACCATGTATACCATGATGGTGTTTTATATTGCTGAATCCAATAGTTTGCATCGTCATCTGCAGTCTCTAGGTATGGTTTCTGCGGCTCAATCCAGTATAAATAAAATAAGCAATACTCATCTTTTACCTTATAATGAGCTCCTCGCTGATTATGTAGAAATGGTGTAAACTTACTAATGAAACCAGCTGCTTCTAAATTTTGTAGTTTTTTTGATAAGCTACCGCCACGCGATGAAAACTTAGCATCCTTTTCTATATTGTCACGCGTAACTCCAGATTGTTTATTGGCAATGATTCTAATAAGTTCTTCATATGCGGCTGCATCATCAAACAGCGATTCAAATAAATTGGTAAATTCATCAAATAAAATGCCTGAAGATTTAAAGCACAAATTTTCTATATTCCTAGCGGCTGAACAATTTGTTTTAATATTACTCAAATAAAAAGGAATACCACCAAGAGCCATGTAAATCTCCAAAATTTGATCATTAGTGTATTTTGCTCCTATATGATTTAAATACAATTTGGTTTCAACTAATGTAAAAGGGGATAGAGTTATTTGTTTTGTGACTCTGTTATGCAGCCCACCTTTATCATTAATAATTTTTTTTATTATCCATGAGGCGGAAGATCCACAGACAATTAATCGCACGTTTGGCATGCTTGACCAATATTTATTCCAATAATAATCCAGTTCAAATAAAAAATTTGACTTTTTGGTAGCCATCCAGGGTAATTCATCTAAGAACAAAACAATCTTGCGTTTTTTGGGGAGCTTACTCATCAACTGCGTTAACGTTTTAAACATATCTGACCAATTGTCAGGCACGCTTATTTGAAGCATATCCAAAAAAGTTTCTGAGATTGAATTTGCAAAATTTCTTAACTGAGATTGCATATTACCTTCGCGAATACCTGTAGAATGAAAGAAAATACATTTAGTCGCTTTAAAAAAATTTGAAATTAAATAAGTTTTGCCAACTCTTCGTCTACCATAAACTACTAAGAATTCTGCTTTAAAGGAATTTAGAAAAGATGTTAATTCTTGTTGTTCTAACTTTCTGCCGACTATGAAATTTTGCATCAAGCATGCTCTCTACTGTAGGGCCCGATATAAAGTTAACATAATTGGCCCAACAAAGCAAATTGTTGTAATATAGGGCTCATTATGTCTAGAATATTTTGAGCCCTACAGGCAAGACTAGGCTAATGTACAGGTAAAAAAACCAACTTCAATGATTTTTCAATTACATTTATGTAGATTCAAACCCAAAAAACTAGAGGCTTTAGGTGGTATTGCACCTATATTTCGAATGGTAATTGATGATTGGTTCGTTAAATTGTATGTGTCCGGAATGTAAGCGTTCAGGCGCACACACGTAAATTAGTTGCTGCAAGTTTTCAATTAAAATATTTTTTGCAAAATGGTTGGATCTAAACGGTGCGGAAGCAAGG
>JAGVLG010000008.1 GCA_020054325.1 Gammaproteobacteria bacterium | reverse complement strand
TCCAAAGGAGAAACACAAAAGCCGACTAATTGAATATACTTACCAGGACATTTCTAAATGGCCAGCAACCGGACATTTCTATCGGGCCGTAACAATTTTTGTAGCATTTTTGTAGCATTTTTGTAGCGTTTTGGAGTAGCAGTATCTGCATGGTTTACAGCACAACTCTTTGAAAGGTGTGCGTGCACTAATTGTTTGGTTCACATTGCTCGTTGCCATCTACTTCGAAAGGATTAACTGGCTTGTTACGCGCAGATGCATGGCGTGCTCGTAATTCAATATCAATATATTTATCAGTAATCGCACTAGAACTATGTCCGGCATCATCACGTACATGCTCACGTGGTCGAATTTTAACATCCTCGGAAATTCCTGTATGTCGCAACCAATGCGCAGTAACAGATTCTAATTGTTTAGCTTCATCATTGAAGCCATTTTCACGCAGTCTTACAACTGCTTTATCAAAACACCCTTGTACTATCGCACGAATTTGTCTGGTACTACTGATAGCGCCAATGCCCTTTTGCTTTAAAATTAGTGGCCGCATGTCGCTTGGATCAGGCAATGGCGTAAGGTTTAGAGAAACGCGATAACGCTTTAACGCATCAAGCATTTTATTACTCACGGAAATTATTCGCTCCTTATTTCCCTTGCCAACAGTTCGAAACCACCAATTACCATCTAAATCTCTATAAAAGTCGCGCATTTTTGGGATCCACCGTTTCGAGGCACTTAACTCCGAGATCCGCAAGTACATGGCATATAATGCGGTCATTATAAATAAAGTTCGCTCGTGCAATTCCGGCTTTTGTTGCGCCATTAATTCAGCAGTTTCGATTACATACGACCATTGGAGTTCAGATAAGCGTCGAATAATTACGGTCTGTTGTTGTTTACGAATAAACTTACTTTTTTGCCGCAACTGGCTTATTGGATTAGATTCTAAAATTCCTTCTTGGATCATATAATTAAAAAAACTACTATTTATCGCCAATAGTTCTTTTAATGCACGCTCTGAGAGGGAATATTGCTCAATTTGCGGTAAGACACCATTTTTAAATTCGGCTTTGGATACTGACACTACAAATGGACGCCATTCCTTGTTAGGATAGGTAACACCATTCTTTGTAATAAAGCGTGGTACATTTTTATTACCAATCCAATTTTTTGGAGGGTGTTGGCAAAAATCTAAGTACTCTTCTATATCTGCTCGCTTTAGTTGCAAGAGCGGTTTACCAAAAACTAACCATGACCATTGTAAAATACGTTCCACTTCGCGTCGGTAAGCATTAAATGTAGCCTCACTTCCCCTATAGCTTAATAAAAAATCTGCAGCATGCTTGGCTTCCTTAGCAAATTGGGGGGCTAAATGATCTAACTGTGCCCCGGTTTGTTGCATTTGTTGTAAGCTATTAAAAATTGGGGTGGGGCTTGTAACGTTCCTTGTCATATATTACTCATTGCTTTAGCTTATAATACAACGATAGCATAATGGCACCTCATTATATACTTACTAAGTATTTCGTCAAGTGCGCGAATGCTGCATCCAGTGTAATATTCGAAGGTAAGATTTTGACATTCTTGTACCACAAAGCCTCTTGCTGGGATTTAAACCAATACCAGCCATTCTGAATAGACGGCAATAGGATTAAATCCAAACCTAAAGCTCCGCCTAAATGGGCTACAACGTTATCTACCGTTATTATCAAGTCTAACGCCACTAATTGCGCGGCAATTTCATCTAAATTAAAACTGGATTGATAGCTCAGTTCTGGATCTAAATAAATATGGTTAGATAATTGCTCGTTGGATAATTTTAATTCATTTAAACAATCACCAAGCTGTACCGCAATAAATACTGCATTGCTGTCATTTATTAGATTATGCCAAGCATGCAACTGAGTTGATTTTGAATATTCAATTGAATTGTTCACTCTAGCAGCCTTCCATGATATTCCAATTAATTTTTTGTTGGCGAATAATCTACGGTATTTATTTTTGAAATATTTGACTCGTTCTGGATCGGCCTGTAAGTATGCAGTGCTTTTAGTTAGCAAGTAATCTTGTGCATGATTACGAAACAATGACCCCAAAGCCCCAATAGATATTTGGTATTTAATCTTTTCTAATTCAAGTATATGGAGTTGCAGCGAGCTACAGAATTTAATTTTTGGAAAGGATCTTTGCATCAATGGGATTAACAAAGGATCACTTAGCATAACCACATTAGGAGCTAAATTTATTACCTCTGGTAACATACTATAAAACATTATCTGTTGAGACAAATCAGCATTTTCCTTAGAGATCCAAATTAATAAGATTTCATTGGTGCCAAGCTTATCACCATGCCATGCAGGAATTTGTTTTATTGCGGCCGGAACGGTTAATGTTCTTTTGTAGTTTTCCCAACCCTGATTAAAGTTTTGTTGCCAAAGTAACGTAGTAGCATATAACTGTTGCGGCACTGAATTAAACTGATCTAGTTTTTGAGCAGCACTGAACAATTCTAACGCCTTACTTTCGTTACCACGAATAATCTCAATACTTCCTAAACCACACAATGGTTCAGCATAAGAATTATCTAAATTTTTTGCATTAGTAAAGATCTTCTGTGCTGACTCCAAATTACCATTATCTAAATGTATGCAACCTAAATGATACAAGGCTAAGGGATTTCTAGGCTCTAAGGCTAGGGCGTTGTGAATGTAGTTTTCGGCAATCTGTATATTTCCTAAATTACGATAGCAAGCACCAATACTACTCATTATTTCGTGATTTGTTGGAGCAATACTTAAACCTTTATCGTAGGCAGCAAGTGCGCCAGTAAGATCATTTAGAGCAAACAAACAAATTCCTAAGTAATAATATGGTTCATCATAATCACTATATTCTTCTACCCATTGATTAGCATGTTCTAATGCAATATCTAACTCTCCGGATGATAAATAGCATACTGTAATACCTCGAATAGATAAATAATGGGTGGGATTGGTCTGTAAAATAGAATAAAAGTGATCAATAGCATTACTAAATTGATTTTGAGATAAGTAAAAATTAGCAAGATTGTACTGATATTCTATTTTTTCTGGGTTATGCTTGACCGCGTTTTTAAATGCTAGTTCTGCATTCGCAATTTTATGGCGGTGTAATTCAATATTTCCGAGTGTATTATAAAAAATTGAGTTATTCGGATCTATATCTATAGCAGTGTTAACTAGAACATATGCTTGCTCATAATTACCTTTTTCGAGTTCAATTATTGCTAACATATGATGCGCTTCGGCATTCTCCGGGAAATGTGCAATAAGCAATGACAAAATATGTCCTGCTTTTTCAAATTGGCCTTCCTCAAGGAATCGCAAGCCTTGCTCTGTTAATCGTTTTTGCATTATTTTTTATACAGTGCTTTTCTTTATAATTATTAGTTACTTATATACCATTATAGTACTCAGTTGAGATTAAAAAAGCCATGACATACAATAATATTTTTAAAAAAGGCAATTACGCAATATGTCGGTGCATAGAAATATTAAATTCATTGTTTCAATCTTAATTTGTTTGCAGATAGGTCTTGTTTCTAATGCCTTTGGACTCAAAGATGTAACTATTGAAAAGAGCCCGCACGACGAACGTAGCTACCGTGGCCTACTATTAGATAACGGTCTAAAAGTATTACTTGTTTCTGATCCTAGCGCAGAAAAAGCAGCAGTGGCATTAAACGTTGCGGCTGGTAGCTTTAATGAACCTAAACAACGCCAAGGCCTAGCACATTTTTTAGAACATATGCTATTTTTAGGCACCGAAAAATATCCAGATCCTAATGAATATAGTAAATATATTAGTGAACATGGTGGTTTTAATAATGCCTGGACTGCAGCACGTAATACACAATATTATTACTCTATATTACCGCAATATTTACCGGAAAGTTTAGATCGCTTTGCGCAATTTTTTATTAAACCATTGTTTAATGCCGACTTAGTTGACCGTGAAAAACACGCCGTGGATTCAGAGTACCACTTAAGTATCAAAAAAGATGGCTGGCGTATAAATGAAGTAAATGGCGTCACAGGAAACCCTGAACATCCAATGGCACAATTTTCTGTTGGTAATTTAGAGACTCTTAGCGATAAAGCTGGACAAACTCCAGTGCGCGAAGAGCTTATCGAATTTTACAAAAATTATTATACGGCAGATCGTATGGTGTTAGTAATTATTGCGCCACAATCATTAGACGAGCTTGAAAAATTAGCGCAGCAAAATTTTAGTGCTGTGGTTAAGCATCCGGTCAAAGACAATAAAATTAAAACATTAGCGTATACGCCTAAAGAAACCGGGCAAAAAATATCTATACAAACATTAGGGGATTATCAAGAAATTTCTCTAGATTTCCCAATACCAAGTCAACAAGACAAGTATAATTTTAGAGGTGCAGATTACATCCTATATTTATTACAACAAACTGGACCGAACAGTTTATATCAATTTTTAAAAGATAAAAATTGGATCACTGCTATGTCAGGCTCTGCAAATGAGCTAACCACAATGCAAGATATAGTAAGTATAGGATACTCTCTTACACCAGAAGGTATGCCACATATCGACGAAATAGTGCGCGCAACTTTTGAATATATTTATTTCCTGAAAGAAATCGGCCCGCAACAAAAAATCTTTGATGAGTTGCGTGCAGCTGGCGAACGTAATTTTATTTATGCCGACAAAACAGACCCGGCAGATTATGTAGCAACTCTACCAGATGCGGTACAAATATATCCTTTAGAAAAGGTTTTACGAGCTGGCAATATCACACAAGATACCAAATTTAATCCTGCTGAAATTAATCAAATTTTTGAATATTTAACCCCGCAAAACTTACGCTTATTGATTGCAACCCCCAAAGTCAAGGGTAATAAATATGAAAAATTTTACCAAGTAAATTATAAGGTTGAAAAGTTTAGCCGTAAACAAATAGCAGCCTGGAATAAAGTTGCTCCCACAGATAAGTTTAAATTACCACCTGAAAATAGCTTTATGCCCGAGGACCTTACCTTTAAAGCAGGAACTACTCAACCAGGATCAGATGAGGCACCACAACAAATAATATCAGAGCAAGGTATGACTATTTGGTTTAAGCAAAACAAGCGCTTCAAACTTCCATCCGTCAATATACTAATTCAGCTACAAGCCCCAGACATGAATAATACCCCACGGCGAACCGTTCTTGGAACTTTAATGTTATATTCTTTAAGCGATAAACTATCGAACTTAAGATCACAATTTACTCTAGCAGGTGTAGCATGCAATGAAGATATTAATGAAACAGGTTTATTGCTCTCTCTAAATATGTATAGCGATAAAATGCCTCAAGTAGTTAATGCAATATTAGATTATGTTAAAGATCCACAGATCAATCCAACCCGATTTAAAGCCTACAAAGATGATTTAAAACGCACTTTGCTAAACTTTAAACAACAAGCGCCTTTTGAACAGGCCTATAAAATCCTGAGTGCTATAATAAAACAACCAGCATGGTTGCCGGAAGCACTGTTACCAGAAATAGATAATATCACTGCCAAGGAAGTAGAAGCGTACGCCAACGATTTCTTACGTAAACTCCAAGTAGTTGCTTTAATTAACGGTAACGCAACCGAAAAAGATGCCAAAGCTATTACAAATACAATTACCAACAACCTTAAAATAGATATGTCTAGAAGGCAGTTGTCGCCATTACCTAAACTTGCGTTGCTGAATAATGCTACCGATCTGAATTATGAGTTTAATCCACACCATAATGATGGGGTTATAGTAAGTTATCATCAGTGCGACCAACAAGGTGATTCTATAGTGGCTAATAATTTACTACTAGTTGATATCATGGATCGCCCATTATTTGATGAATTACGCACCAAGGAACAGCTCGGATATGTCGTTGGTATAAATGCTATGCGGGTACGTCAAATTACCGGGGTCGTGTTTTATATTGAATCATCAAAAAAGCAACCAGCATTTTTGCAGCAGCGCCTTGAGGCATTTTTAAAGGCTTTTGAACCAAAATTAAAAGCAATGTCTGCAGCAGAATTTAATACATACAAAAGCTCTCTGAAAAATGTATTGTTACAAAAGCCGAGCACACTTGCTGAGGAAACCGCTAGATACTGGTCTAAAATATCCGATCAAACCTTACGTTTTAACTTTGAAAAAGAAATAGCTGCAGAGGTTGATAAATTAACAATAGAGCAGGTGAGCAAATTATTTGATTCAATATGGGTTAATTCAAAGACGCGTCGAAGTATATCAGTCATAAGTAAAAGTAAGCCATTAACAGATAGAAAGCTAATAACTTCAATTAGCGGATTTAAGGCTCAACAACAATTTGAATAAGTTAAGACTTAATTATTGGCAAATCGATAATAAATTTAGTGCCAGCTCCAACTGCAGATTCAACTTCCATTGTGCCGCGGTGTTTTTCCACGATAATATTGCGGCACACTGATAATCCTAGCCCAGTGCCAATACCAACCGGTTTGGTTGTAAAAAATGGTTTAAATATCTGAGATTTGACATCATCTGGCATGCCGGGACCGTTATCTGCAATAATTAAGCGTATATGACTTTCATCAAGCTTTTCTAATTCAATTGTTATTTTTTTAGAGTGATTAACTGTTTGTAAAGCTTGGATAGCATTTTTTAGTAAGTTTAAAATTACTTGTTGAATTTCAATCGGAAAACAATCAATGAATACCTCATTGGCACAGAAATTCTTTTCAATTACTATTTGTTTAAGATCAGCATTTTCTTGCAAACTAAAGTCAGTTAATACTAACTGTAGACCATCGTTGATCAAATCAACTACATTGCTACGCGACATTTCTGAATTTGAGCGACGTGTGAATCGTAACATGTTTTTAACTATACTTGAAGCTCTTTCGCCTGCAACACGTATATTATCTAAAAATGTTAAAATCTCTCGTTTTTGTAAATATTCATGTTGCTTATGTAAATCAATCCCGATAACTGTTGCCGCTTGTTGATTAACTTCTAATTCTGGATCGATGCGGCGCAATACATTTTGTGTACTCTGCATAATAGATCCTAATGGATTATTTATTTCATGTGCTATTCCAGCCATTAAAGCTCCAACTGAAGCAAGTTTTTCGGATTGAGCTAAGGCAGACTCATGCTTCTGTAAATTAATTTGTGCAGCATGTAATTCATGGGTCATTTCATTGAATGAATCAATCAAAGTATTAATTTCAGTTTTTTTATTTTCTTTGATAACTTTTGATACTAGTTCAGCATTCCAATTTCCAGTAGCTAATTGTTTTATTGCAGTATTTAATTGCGCTAATGGCTTAGATATATATGTATAACCAGCCCATAAGAAACATACCCACAATGCAATAGTTTTAATACATGCATTAATTATCAGAATAATAAAATTTTCTTTAACTTGATCAAAAACAATTTTGTTACTCGAATATAATATAATTTCACCAATTTTTTGTTTATGGTTAGTTAAATCTGTATGATAGATTTCATGCTTATAAGGAAGTAAGCGCAGTAGTCTGCTGGGGTATACTGTAGCTTTAAGTGTTTCGGCATCAATCGTAACAATTTCTTCGTTTTCATTATTTATTAGCCCTAATTTTAAATTTTTTAATTCTTCTAACGCAGCACTATCAAATACTATTAGCTCTTGGCCTACTATAATCTTATTAGTAGAGATACCTTGTAAGATGCTTTTTATTTGGGCAACGTTAAATTCCCATATTGCTTGACTTAAACTATCATCAGTCATCGCTGCTATATCGCTTAGTGCCTCTACCGTTTGGCGTTTAGTAGTTTCATATTCAAAATTCATTTGTGCTAGGGTTACTGCAATAGTAAGGACTAGATATATTGAAAAGACCACCACTAGCATTTTTCTGGTAATAGACCGCTTTAAGATCTTGATAATCTTAATTATTTTTTCAGTCAGTACGATTTTCTTACGCATATAGCCCACATTTACAGATTATGTAATAGGTCGCGAAATAATTCGCTTACATTACTAAATTTAGGACAGTTTACTCAGTTTCGCCTTAACCTTAACCCGTATTACTAGGCGTGTTGCTAAAAATATCGTTAGGGTGGTATATTGCAATTGATATTAAATATGCCAGAGGGATCTCGATGTCCGATCAAAATGTCGCTTACTATGCCCCTAAATTTGATGAATTAAATATCTCGTATTTTAAAACTGAGATCCCCATAGCGCTCAAAAACTATAAAGATAAAGTCCAAATAACCAAACAGAATGAGGTACATTCTTGGGATACTTCAATTCAGCCATTGGAAGAAGCAGCGGAAAGTTTAAACCGAATTTGGTCGCAACTTGAACACCTAAACGCCGTGGCAAATACTCCAGATATACGCGCTACTTACGACGAATTGTTACCTATCGTAACAAACTTCGAAACTGAAATTATGCAAGATGGTGATCTGTATAAAATTTATCTTGAAATATATATTTCCGAAGATTTTAAATCACTAACCGATGCACAACAAATAATTATAACTAATGCCATTCGTGATTTTAAATTGTGCGGCGTAGATCTAGCTCCTGAATCTAGAAGCGAATTTAAAAGGCTAGCCGAAGAATTAAGTGACCTTGAAAATCAATTTTCTAACAATTTACTTGATGCTACTGAAAATTGGGATTATAGAGTAAATGCCACACAAGCATCAGTACTTGCGGGTTTACCCAAGCTAGCATTAGATATAGCGCATCAAAAAGCCAAAGATCAAAATCATGATGGTTGGATCTTTACACTCGATTTTCCAAGCTACTATGCAATTATGTCAAACGCTAAAGATCGGGAATTACGTCGTGAATTTTATTATGCATATAGCACCAGAGCCTCCGATCAAGGACCAAATGCCAACCGTTGGGATAATACTGATATCATAAATCAAATTCTAGCAAAGCGTGCTAGGCTAGCTGAACTTGCTGGTTATTCTAACTACGTTGCTTATTCGCTTGTGCCAAAAATGGCAAAGAATCTCGAAGACATTTTACAATTTTTGCATAACTTAATAGTTCGTGCCAAACCGAAAGCCGAACAAGAATTTAAGCAGCTGCAAGACTTTGCTACAAAGACCGACAACATAACTCAGCTAGAGGCATGGGATATTGCTTACTACTCCGAATTGTTTAAAATTCAACAGTATGAAGTTTCTGAAGAAGCATTGCGTGCATATTTTCCAGAACCGCGAGTTTTAACAGGTTTATTTAAATTAGTGCGCACTGTTTTTGGCTTACAAATTGAGGAGCTAAGCGGTTTTCAAAAATGGCATCCAACCGTACGTTTATTTAAAGTTTTGGATAAACACAATAATTTGCGTGGCTACTTTTATACTGATTTGTATGCCAGAGATGGCAAGCGCAGCGGCGCATGGATGTCTGAATGTATTTCACGCATGCGTTTTTCTAACAATTTATTGCAACATCCAATTGCATATTTAAATTGTAATTTTGCACCACCAGTAGATAATAACCCAGGTTTATTAACCCACGATGATGTAATTACTTTATTTCATGAATTCGGGCACACCCTACATCATGTGTTAACTCAAGTAGATTATTATAGTGCTGCTGGCATGAATGGTGTTGCTTGGGATGCGGTTGAGCTACCCAGTCAGTTTATGGAAAATTGGTGTTGGCAATGGGATGTAATACAGGATATTTCAGAAAATATTAAAACTGGCGAACCTTTGCCTAGAGCTATTTTCGAAAAATTATTAGCGACTAAAAATTTTCAATCTGGCATGGCATTAATGCGACAAATTGAGTTCACTTTGTTTGATTTACGGATCCACGCTAAGAATGGCAAAGATCAAAACAAAACTGTGGCACAAATATTAGATAGCGTAAGATCTGAAGTGTCTGTAGTACCAATTCCAGAGTTTAATCGGTTTCAAAATAGTTTTGGACATATCTTTGCCGGTGGTTATGCTGCTGGATATTATAGTTATTTATGGGCTGAAGTATTATCGTGTGATGCGTTTGCAATTTTTAATAAGAATAATGTATACAATAACGAGGTTGGAAATGCTTTTGTGACACAAATTTTAGAGAGAGGTGGCTCTAAGCCAGCAATGGAATTGTTCAAAGCTTTTGCTGGGCGTGAACCGGAGGTTGATGCTTTACTCGAGCATCATGCGATTGCTTAATGGAATGATCAGGAGATAACATGAACAGTCTTGAAAAGATAATTAGCCATTTAGTTGATGAAGTTGCAGACTATATTCGTCAAAATGAAGATATTCAGAAGCTACGTAATTCAGAGTTACGGGCTGAGGCAAGCGCAAAGCCAGTTACTACAGATCACCCAGGTCAAGAAACCAGTGAAGCATCAAGCGGTGATTCAGCAACAGCTAGCTCTGAAGTCACTGCCCAGAGCGATACAGGTACTACAGCAAGCTCAGAGGCTAGTACAACTTCCGAAGCACCTGGATTATTTGCGCTATTTGCTTATGCAGCCGGAAAGTTTGTACCTGGCCATAATGAAACAAAGGCTGAAAAAACCACTGAAGCTGAAAGGTTTATCAGTGCGTTGAAGGATTTACAGCGTAGCCTGGAAAAAGTTTATGAACCAGCACAAGTTAAGTCTAAGCTCGATGACTTGGCAGCATTAATTGATGCAGAAATTAGGAAAATTGCACTAATTAGAGTGGCACATAGAAAAACTGAAGGAAAGTATGATGCGCTACTGCTAGTTTTCAAAACAGTGCTAGATTGGTTGCGTCAACCAGAGAATCAAGAGCTACTGTGTATAGCTTTGAAGTCACACGAAGTTAAGGACTTGCAGAAGGGAGCTCAGATCCCATCAGCAAAAGAGTTAATTGAGTTTCTTATGAATACAATTTTAGATATCCAGTTAGATCAGGCGCGCAATGCTAATGCTACATTATTGGATTCTTATCAAAGGACAATTCCAGAACAAGCATACGATGCTTTAATGGAGTCTTTACCAGATGCGATAAGATCACTAGATACTTTCAATAATCTATATCATTCAGCACCAAATCAAGCACAGCGCGTTGGTGATATTGACAGGCTGCAAAACGTAAGAAATGTGGTTGGCGCATTATGCGACAGTACAATTATCACTAGGGACAATAATACTGCGTTCCTAGCAAATCCGTTTGTTAATACTTACTTAGATACATTAGTCAATAAATTAACAGCATTTAAAGATGATGTCGTTGCTAAGTGTCGTGCCAGAAAAGCTGAGGCAATATCCTCTGCATTTGACCGTGATAAAAATCTTCCGAGTAGAGGTAGTAGCACTAATGTATCAAGCGCTCTTCCTAACACAAGGCCAGGATATAGTGCTGTTGTAGCAGCCAATAGATACAAAACTAGTTAACGGCATGATCGAACTTAATGTACCATTTCTTGAAAAAGATGAAGCAAAGCGTTTAGGGGCACGTTGGAACAATGCAACTAAACGCTGGTACATTCCAGATGGGGTAGATCATAATAAATTTATACGGTGGTTACCAGAGGACTTTGTTGCAGTATCCGCTGCAACTATAGTATCCGCACAACAACATACCCGCACAGAATACTCGTTATCAGCATTTCTGTTCAAAATTAGTGATATTATCCAAAATACATTTCCGCATGCTGCCTGGATAAGTGCTGAAATTAGTGAGCTACGTTTAAATAAGGGACACATGTTTATTACCCTAGTAGAGCATGATGAGCAAGGTAATTTAATGGCCCGCAGTAGTGCGAGAATATGGCAATCTCAGGTTGAGGCGATAAACCATAAGTTTTCACAAGGGACAGGTTCAAACCTTGATGCTGGCATAAAAGTACTGGTGTTAGCGCGGGTCGAATTCCATGCGCAATATGGATTAGCATTATTTATTGACGATATTGATCCTACTTATACTCTAGGTGACATGGCAGCAAAGCTTGCCAAAATTCGTGAAGTGTTGACCGCTGAAAAGATCATTAATAAAAATAAAGAAATCGAAAAGCCTTTAGATTTTGTAAGAGTAGCAGTAATTAGCCCACAAAATGCCGCAGGCCTTGGCGACTTCAACCGTGAAGCCAAAATACTCGCAAAATATAATTTGTGTGAATTCGTTTATTACACTGCTACATTTCAGGGCGAAGCAGCTCCTGGCAGTATTTGTCAGGCTCTTAGTAAAGCAATTACTGAACATGCCAATAACTCGTTTGATGCGCTAGTAATAATTCGAGGCGGTGGCGCACTATCTGATTTAGCATGGCTTAATAATGAACAGCTGGCTCGAGCTATATGTCTATGCCCAATCCATGTTATGGTTGGAGTAGGGCATGAGCGCGACTACACAATTTTAGATGAAATAGCAGGAGAACGCTTCGACACGCCATCTAAAGTAATACATCGTATATTTACAGTTGTAACTGACAATGCCATAGCTGCCGACAATAGTTATGCCGAAATTGGAAGAAAAATTCAGCACATATATAAATATACTGATTATGTCCTGGAAAAATTACAACTTGAAATTACAACTGCAGCAAACAATATGCTACAACGTGTGGCTGAGCGTATTGCTAATACTTTGCAGCAAATCATAACCCAGGCCAAGCAAAACTGCTTATCGATAGAAAAACAATTACAATTGATAATGGCAGAAATATTAAGCCAAAGCCCCAAGCAAATACTTAAGAAGGGGTTTGCATTGGTACACGCTTCAGGCAACAAGGTAATCAGTTCAGCACAGGCGGCACAACAATATACTAATTTAACCATTGAATTTCATGACGGAGCTATCCAGGTAACGCAATATGACAAAAAAGACTAACCAAACAACTGCAACTGGCTTTAATGCCAACTATCAAAAACTAAATGAAATCGCCCGCACTTTGCGAATGCAAGAAGAACCGGATATTGACGCCCTAGTGCCGATGGTTCAGGACGCAACTGAAGCTTACACTATATGTAAACAGCGTATCGAAGACGTCAAGCTGGCTCTAAAAGATCATTTTGCCGCTGAACCTGACAGTTAAGCCATTCACGCGGTTGTAAAAAATCATACAAACGTTGTTCGGGACTATTATCTTCCGGTTGCCAATTATAGCGCCAAGCAACCTGTGGCGGTAGCGATGCTAAAATTGATTCAGTCCGCCCCTTAGATTGCAAACCAAATAAAGTGCCTCGATCATACAACAAATTAAACTCAACATAACGACCACGTCGGTATAATTGAAAGTCGCGCTGGCGTTGTGAAAACGGCAAATCTTTACGTCGCTGCAAAATTGGAATATATGCTGGTAGAAAACTATTACCAACACTTTGCATAAATGCGGCACAGGTAGCAAAATCCCAAAGATTTAAATCATCAAAAAATAACCCGCCAATACCACGTTTTTCATTACGATGCGGTAAGCTGAAATAATCATCACACCATTGCTTATAACGCGGGTAAACATCTGGGCCAAATGCTATACAAGCATCATGTGCTACTTGGTGCCAGTGCTGACAATCCTCTTCAAATGGATAATACGGTGTTAAATCGTAACCGCCACCAAACCACCATATTGGATCAAAACCTTCTGGCTCAGAAATAAAAAATCTTACATTCATATGCGTCGTAGGGACATAAGGATTTTGCGGATGAATAATTAAAGATACCCCTAAGGCAGTAAATGCTGCATCTACTAGTTGCGGATAACGTAAACTGGCACTTGGTGGTAATTTGTTACCTTGCACTATAGAAAAATTTACAGCGGCATGCTCGATGTATTTACCAGCACGCATTATTCTGGTACTTCCTTGTAGCGTATGTGCACTAGTCCAGTTATCTATTACAAATTTTGCGTTAGGCTCTTGTTGCTCAAGGCTAGCACAAATGCGGTTCTGTAAATCACATAAATAATTTTGAATTAGATTAGGTTGCGCATTAGACATATTCTACTAAACTCCAAGTATAGTCGTCAGAACATAGAGTACCATAAACATGCCACGTAGAACCATGTTAATTTTTAGCGTGATATTACTTGCGATAATCGTGGGATTTGTTTATTTGAAAGGAACTCATACTAAAATTTCAAAAGAAGAGTTAATTGCAACCATAAAAACAGGTTATCCCCAGCAATTTTGTAACGTAATTTTTCCACAAATAAAGACCTGCGTAACCCTAAAAGATACTGAATGTATTAATTTTGCTACAAGTGCTATAGAGCTATGTATTAACGATATGCAAAGTTCATTTGATGCGAGCTATGATAAAGAAGCTGCGCGTGAAATTTATAAGAAAATCTCTAATTGTTACGAACGTAATCTGCACGATACTTTGATGCAAAAATATGTTATCCCAGATGAGAAGTGCTGGAATATGATGCGGTGATAAATGGCGCGCCCGAAGAGATTCGAACTCCTGACCACTTGGTTCGAAGCCAAGTACTCTATCCAGCTGAGCTACGGGCGCAAAAATTTGACCGCTAAACATTCGCACAATTACAGCTATTTGGCAAGCAGTCAGTTAATAAACCAACCATAAGGGCTTTACTTAACAAAAATGCTAAGGTACCATCTATCTACATAACAAAACAGATGGTAAGTTCATGGACAAAAAACAAAAGGCCAACTTAGTTGCCGCAGCGCATCATTTAAATCCAGTAGTCATGATAGGGCAGAAGGGATTAACCCCCCAAGTCACTGCTGAGGCAGATTCAGCCCTTACAGCACATGAATTAATAAAAATTAAAGTGGTGGCGGAAGATAAAGAGGCACGCACAGCAATGGTGCAGCAAATATGCGACGAATTAAATGCTGAGTTTTTAAAACTTATAGGTAATATTGCGATAATTTATCGAAAATCAGAAGATTAGTAATAGTCTAATATACGCCTAAAATTCCCCCTGATATAGTCTTAGCGATTTAGATTTTAGGCTAGAACGTATTTAACTTTAAAAAAAAGCTGTTATACTGTGGTATCTGAATTTTAAGATTGAGGACATCATATTATGGCAGCCGCAAAGAAATCACAGAAAGCTAAAAGTGCTAAAACCACTAAATCTACCAAACCTGCAAAATCTAAGACTGCTAAAACTACAACAAAGTCAAAGACTGCGGTTAAAGCTACTAAACCTGTAGCAAAGACTAAAACCAACAAAGCTACTAGCGTCAAAAAGCAGAATAAAGCCGCTAGTGCTAAAAAGCCGGGCAAAACGACTAGCGGTAAAAAAGTAGTCAGAGCAAATAAAGCTTCGAGTTCAAAAGTTGCCAATTTCATTGCCGATGTTATAAAACAAGCTAACAAAGCGCAGAAAACAGCACAATCTGAAACCAAAGCACTAGCTAAGCAGCTAACAGCGCTGGATAAGCAACAAGCCGAATTAACTAAAAAGCAAACTACCGCTAAAGGTAAGAGTTATCAAACACTTGATGCTAAAATTGCAAAGTTAAAAACCGAAGCTGCGGTTGTTAGAACAGCATTATTAAATTCTGAAAATAATGAAGACAAGATTGCCACCCTAGCGGAATACGCAGCTAATCTTGCCTCTCGTGCCGCACCTAGCACCTATTTAACATCTGCTTTGGCACAACCAAGCAAGCCAACCTTGGTAAAATCAGCTCCAGCATCAAAGAGCACCACTAAAGATGCTAAGTCCAAGAATGCTGCTAAGCAACCGGCCCAAGATGATTACTTAGATGAAGATGATTATCCAGATGAAGAAGATTTAGATCTAGATGATGAAACAGAAGAAATGGGATTCATGTTCGGTGAAGAAGATGAATTTCATGATGATGAAATGATGCGATAGCCTTTTATATAGTCTAAGCCATTTAGATTTAGTTTTGCTGAATTTAAATGGCGACGGCGATACACTTCTAAAATTTTGGCTTAGGGGTTGATGGAGCTGATTTGAGTGCTTCTAGAGTTCTTTTTACTTCTCTTTCGAATGAATCTAATTCTCTTCTGTATTCACCAAGGACCATAACAGGACTTTCTGCTATTCTAATGAATCTT
The DNA here is from genome assembly GCA_020054325.1 of Gammaproteobacteria bacterium. Classification (GTDB taxonomy): domain Bacteria; phylum Pseudomonadota; class Gammaproteobacteria; order UBA6186; family Azoamicaceae; genus JAGVLG01. The sequence goes on along the minus strand of JAGVLG010000008.1, from coordinate 40,811 downwards.
ATCATATCCATAATATCGTCAGGATCCCGCTTGGTAACGGCGATGCGTTTAAGTGATGCAGTATTGGCCCGCACAACCATGTCTAAAGTATTGTTAATTTGCTCTAACTTTTCTAAGAGGTTAAGGCTTAATGCGATTTTATCTTCTTGACCAATATTATTATCCCAATATTGGATATGTAAATTATGAGCCTGCTTGAGCAATTCCTTGAGATGATCCTGTAAGGGTTTAGCCTCAGGCAAGTTCATAAAAAGAACTTGATTATTAGCAATCATGGTAAATAAATCTGGAACACGCTCACTGGCAATTCCTACCTTTTCGGAGAATAAATAACGTCCCCCAAAAAAAAGTCCTCGGGTTCCATTATCATTACCGCTACCAATATGTCCGCTCATTTCTTTCCCGAATATACCTATTCTTGTATTTCTATTCGTTTAGACAGTACTAATTTTTGAAAGTTTCTGCTTAAGTTGCAGCATTTGTACTAAAACCTGCTTTGTGCTATTACACATATATAGGGATCTCTCCCATTCATGGACGGTATAGGGTGCAATATAAATGTTTAAAAGCATAAAAGAAATGTTTTCTAGCGAATTATCAATCGACCTTGGCACAGCCAATACTCTAGTGTATGTCAGAGGCCAGGGCATAGTACTGAATGAACCATCAGTAGTAGCAATACAGCAAAATATTAGTACCGGTGAACACAAAAAAGTGGTTGCGGTTGGAACCGAGGCTAAAATAATGCTTGGCCGTACCCCTGGCAATATAACTGCAATACGCCCCCTAAAAGATGGGGTTATTGCCGACTTTAGCGCAACCGAAAAGATGCTGCAATATTTTATCAATAAAGTTTACAAAACTAGATTCCTAAAACCAGGACCAAAAGTTCTTATTTGTGTACCTTGTGGCGCAACACAGGTAGAGCGCCGCGCCATCCGGGAATCCGCCCTAGGGGCAGGGGCACGCGAGGTATTTCTTATTGAAGAACCCATGGCGGCTGCACTTGGCGCGGGGTTGCCAGTCGAAGAAGCCAATGGATCAATGGTAATTGATATCGGTGGCGGCACAAGTGAGATTGCAATCATATCCTTAAAAGGTATTGTGCAATCTTGCTCTGTACGAATTGGTGGCGATCGCTTTGATGACAGTATTGTTAATTACGTACGTCGTAATTATGGAATTTTGATTGGGGAATCTACCGCAGAGCGGATTAAGCAAACTATTGGCTGTGCTTATCCAAGTAACGAAATAAAAGAAATAGAAGTGCGCGGCAGAAATATTGCGGAAGGCGTACCCAAGACATTTACGTTGAATAGTCGTGAGATTTGCGAAGCCTTACAGGAACCGCTAAGTGGAATCATTACAGCCGTTAAAAATGTCTTGGAATTATCACCGCCAGAACTAGCAGCAGATATTGGCGAGCATGGCATATTATTGACTGGTGGTGGTGCATTGTTAACAGATCTGGATAAATTAGTTCATGCTCGCACTGGGATCCCAGTGCGTGTTGCAGAAGATCCATTAACCTGCGTAGTACGTGGTGGCGGGGTAGCACTTGAAATGCTAGAAAACGCACGCGGTGATATTGTATCCTCGGAATAATATTGTAGCTGTACTGAAGAAATAGCTGCTAAATCTTAGCTACAGTAACTGTCATAATTTTTGCAGTACAGCGCATTAAGATCTTAATAAGCGGCGGTAATTCTTGTGCACCGCTTATTTGTGCATTAGTAGCATGCTGCATTTCATCCAAGCGCATTTGTTGCAAAATTGCTCGGGTTTTATGATCATCTATATTAAGTCGTTGCAAATGTCGCTCTAAATGTAAGGTTACTTGACGTTCAGTTTCAACTATAAAACCTAGACTAATCCGATCACCCATTATTCCTACTACAGCGCCAATCGCGTAAGAACCAACATACCACAAAGGATTTAAAAGGCTACCCCGACCATTGAGTTCAGTAATTCTTGTATGGCACCAGATTAAATGATCATTTTCTTCTGCGGCAGCTTGAATCAAGGCATTATATTGTTGTGGAGATTTAGCAAATAGCGCCTGGCCGTGATATAAAGCCTGCGCACAAATTTCACCAGTGTGATTAACGCGCATCATAGCAATTGTTTTAGCGCGTTGCTCTGTAGTGAATTCACAATCGTTATTGAATTTTGCCGCAGGACTTGGCTTAGATATAATTATGCTCTGCCGAGGGCTAGAATTTCTTAACAAGCTATCACATTGCATAATAATTTTATCAACTAAGTTAAAATTTCTTGTTAACAATGATTCATGCCTCGTTTTTCTAAATATTTCTGATGATACTCTTCAGCTGGATAAAATTGTGTTGCCGCAGTAATTTCAGTTGTTATTGGCAAAGAATTGTAACGTCCGGACTGTTGCAATGTATCACGCGAAGCGATTGCCTTGCTGTACTGTTCAGCATCGTGACAAAAAATTGCTGATCGATATTGCGTCCCAACATCCGGTCCTTGTCGATTGAGCGTAGTAGGATTATGAATACCCCAAAAAAAATCTAATAGCTGTTCGTATGTTATTACACTTGGATCATATTCGATTTCAATTGCTTCAGCATGCCCGGTATCTCCATGACAAACTTTTTCATAGCTCGGGTGTGCTGTATGACCACCAGTATAACCAACCCTAGTACTAAGTACGCCGGGTAATTTTGAAAAGTTAAGCTCAACTCCCCAAAAACACCCAGCTGCAAAAGTCGCTAGCGGCATAAATAATCCCCCATAAGCATATGCGAGTTATTTTAGCAAAATTTGGTATTCATCGCTATTTTTAAAAAGTAAAACTTAAGCGTCGTTCAACTTTGGGTGGTACTGTTGTATCAGGCTGTTGTGTTGCAGCTGCAGAATCGCTTGGAGCTTCAGAATCGCTTGGGGCTGCAGGATTATTATTGCGATTAGCTCTAGCTCTTTGCCAAACTACACGACTTAATGGTGGTGGCTCGTGGCACACAATTGGTGTTAATGTATTTGAACGTTCTTTATTGATGCCAAGCGCCACACTAGCAACAAATGCCATTTCTCCAGGTTGTGCTAAACCAAGAGCCCTTCGGTCTAAGCTCAATATCAACTTAGGGCGTTTCAGGTATGATGGTTTTGTTGTATTCTTTGCACTGGTATGTGGCATTTTAATTCTCAATTATGTCGATAAATATGATAGTGGAAAATTATCACGATATAGTCATAATGTCAACTTATATGGTTTAAAATTTAGTGCTAATACACGCTCATAGTTATTACTTACGAGGCTTTTAACAAATTGGACTCTCTAAGCCATTGCTTATCTGGATAATAGCAAAATATTAGTGAGCCTCCTTTTAAGGTCTGCATAATTTCAGACGCAACGCGCTTACTTAGCGCTAAACACCCAAGACTGCGCCCAATCCGCCCCCAACGCCTGGCCATCTTTTCGTCTACATAATGTGCAGAATGAATCACGATGCGTCGTGAATAAGCATTTGAGTTAAACTTGCCATCCAGGCCATAAAGGTTAAGTGACGCGCCATACTTGCCACTATAGATGTTACCCGTCTCCATTAAGCCTAAAGAAGACATGCCGCTACCTGGGCGATTTGAAAAGCGCCTCGCATAATCATCGCCACTACCTATGCCATGGGAAACATGGGTATGATACAGAACTCTATAGGAGTTCATATCTATAACCCACATGCGTGGTTCAGCCGATGCTAATGAATAGTCAACTACCGTTAATATGTCTTTAGTTCCGTGACCAACTTTTTTGGCGTTGTGATAAGCAGTTAATGCTAACTTTAATACGTATTGATCTAAACCTTTAGCCCGAATTTTAGTAATTTGGGATTTTATTATTTTTTCAATATTAACTTCTGAAGCAGAATAGTTTGATGCACCACTAACATAAGTTGGCTTTGCTAATATCTGGCAACCCCAAACTGCAATGATTATAGTGACTATTGCAGACATTAATGCATATTTCTTTCTATTCAATTTTGTACCTCTCTGATAACTACTAATATCATTGATTATTGAATGAAGCGACAATACTAGCATAAAAATATTTGCTGAACCATATTTTTTCCTGGCGAAATATTTTAAAGTATTGTATATGCAGTTAGATATAGAGAGTTAGTTAAATGTTAAATAATTTGATCACCCCAATTAAAACCATTCTAGATCAAGAAAAATTAGGCAAAGCTACCGTTGCTGGCTGGGTAAAAACTCGGCGCGATTCAAAAGCCGGATTGTCCTTTATTCAATTAAATGACGGCAGTTGCATGCGCAATTTACAAATTGTTGCCAATAATGAGTTACCGAATTATCAAGATCAAATCCTTAATTTAACCACCGGCTGCGCCATAATTGTAAGTGGTGAGGTTGTTAAATCACAAGGCAAGGGCCAAGCTGTGGAAATGCAGGCTGCGAAAATTGAAGTAACAGGTATGATGGCAGATCCCTTAAACTACCCTATGCAACCTAAAGCGCATACTATGGAATTCTTGCGAGAATTTTTACATTTACGGCCGCGCACTAACACCATTGCAGCAATGACTAGGATCCGTAGTAAGGTTTCGCAAATTATTCAAAATTATATGGATAATGAAGGCTTTTTTTGGATCCATACACCCATTATTACTGGAAATGACTGCGAAGGTGCAGGGGAGTTGTTTCGGGTTAGCACCTTAGATCAATTAAAAATTAACAAAAGTTATGCAGAAGATTTTTTCGGTAAGGAAACTTTTTTAACTGTTTCAGGTCAGTTGAACGTTGAAGCATACTGCATGGCATTATCAAAGGTATATACTTTTGGACCAACTTTTCGTGCTGAAAATTCTAATACCAGCCGACATTTAGCAGAATTCTGGATGATCGAACCTGAAATTGCATTTGCTGATCTAGAGGATATTGCTGCATTTTGTGAAAAAATGTTAAAGCATGTCTTCAAAGAAGTTTTGGAAACATGCCATGAAGATATGCAATTCTTTGCAGCAAATATAGATGCAGAGTGTATTAATCGACTCCAAGCAGTGATAAATTCAGACTTTGAGCGCATGACATATACAGACGCGATTAAACATCTAGAAGAATCGAAACAGGCTTTTAATTTTCCAGTCAAGTGGGGTTTGGATCTACAATCTGAACATGAACGTTTTCTAACCGAAAAGCTGTTTAAGAAACCTGTAATATTAACTAATTATCCTAAAGAAATTAAAAGCTTTTACATGCGGATTAATGATGACAATAAAACAGTCGCGGCAATGGATATATTAGTACCAGGAATCGGTGAAATTATTGGTGGTAGTCAACGTGAAGAACGTTTGGATCTTTTAACGCAACGATTACATGATGCCGGAATCAATCCTGAAGGTTACGATTGGTATGTAGATTTACGGCGCTACGGCACTGTACCACATGGCGGGTTTGGTTTAGGTTTGGAGCGTTTATTAAGCTATATTACCGGGCTAGGTAATGTACGCGACGTTATTCCATTTCCAAGAACCCCTATGAACGCTGAAATGTAAGCTAAGGATTACCAGTAACATTAGGTCGCATATTATCATTCTTGCAGGCACTGGGTAGATATTCTAATGGTATATATCTGTTAGAACCGTCCCAGCGCCCGCAGCTAACTTTCATAATGCCATCATCCTCATAAAAGGCCATTGCAATAGAATTGTAAGAACCATTAATACCGTTGGTAGATTCAACATAACCTGGGATTGATTTACCAATGTTTTCTGGAATACTTAGTTCAATTAATGCCCCAACGTTATTCCAACTGGATCCGCTATTATAATGTAAATGTGTGGTTAAATTGGGTATAACGTAAGTACCATAGCCGCCATCTTCGCCAGAACCTGATATATCTTCTAAAGAACTTGGGATACTGCCACGTTGTGAATATTGCAACATGGTCTTATGCGTAAGAGCATCTAGTATGGGAATTATTTCACCAATTTTAGCCTTGGCACTATTAACATTGTATGTTGGAAGCACTATAGCAGCAATTATCGCAGTAATTGCAATAACTATCATGAGTTCCAATAATGTAAAAGCAGCCCTAAAATACATGCATATACCCAATACCGTAAAACTGCGGATCCTTCTTAAATATAGCATATTACCAAACTTATATATTGCTAGTATTTGCATTAATTACGAGGTTTAAACAGTCACTTTTGCAATTAGCCATTCATAAAGCTTTTGGTAAAGTTCGTCTTTTTTAAATGGTTTTACCAGAAAATCATCCATTCCGCTAGAAATACATTTGTTTTTTGAATCAACCATAGCATTCGCAGTAAGAGCAATAATAGGTGTTTTATTAAGATTATTTTGTTTTTCATACTCACGAATTCTAACTGTAGCATCATAACCACTTAATACTGGCATTTGTACATCCATTAATATTAAATTAAACTTATTGGCTGCATATAACTCTATGGCATCAAGGCCATTATTGGTTACAACCGCATCTAAGCCAACTTTACGCAAAAATGCCATACAAATTTCACTATTAACCGGATTATCCTCTACCAACATTAGCTTAACATTTTTAAGATTAGACAAAGCTTCTTCTAAGCCTTTAACCTCGCTTGTCTTTTCAACCCGACTTACAAAGTTATCAATATTAAATGCAGTATCGTTAGCGCCCTTAAGCTTTACCATTTCTAACAAAACCATATCATGCCTAAATGGAGTAGTAACAAATCCTTTAAAGCCTTGCGATTTATAATGTTCTTGATCAATCACTACTGAAAATGGACTAATCAATAGCATGTTTTTTAAATTAAATTCTGAAAATCGCAATGTGGAATCTTTAAAAGCGTAAGAAATAAACATAAAATCATATTTAGCACCAGCTACATTAGCATTTTTTAGTTCTTGTAGAGCAATACCTATCTCTGAAGCTACATGGACATTTAAACCATATCCAGCCAACAAATCGGATAGAATTTTACGATTTTGATCTGAATCTATAAGTAATAATACCTTAGAACCACGTAAATAATTGGTATGTGCCGCAACATCCTGAACTTGCTTATCGCGTTTAAGCTGAACGGTAAACCAGAAAGTTGAGCCTTCGCCTTTTTTACTTTCTAAGCCTACGCCACCATTCATACGCTCTGCAAGCTGTTTACATATTGCTAAACCTAATCCGGTACCACCAAATTTACGAGTGATGCTAGAATCTGCTTGCACAAATTTACCAAATAGTTTTGATTGAGCCTCTTCATCAATACCAATACCCGTATCTTGTACCGAAATTTTCAAGTAAACATTAGCAGGGTCGTCATCCATACCCACCTCATCAACTCGTAACAAGACATAACCCTGATCGGTAAATTTAATCGCATTAGTTAGCAAATTTAGTATCACTTGACGTACTCTGGTTGGATCCCCAACCACATTGCTTATCACTGTAGTTTTATAATCTAAAAATATGTCAATGCCTTTATCCTTGCACCGAATCGATAACATTTCGGCTAGTTCTTCACATAGCTCCCGAAGATTAAATGGAATCGATTCTAATGTTAATTTTCCAGCCTCAATCTTAGAAAAATCTAACACATCGTTTATAATTGCTAGTAATGATTCGGTACAGTGCATGATAGAATTAGCATATCTTGTTTGGGTTTCGTTTAATTTAGAATCCATTAACAATTCAGTCATACCAACAATACCATTCATTGGGGTACGAATTTCATGACTCATAGACGCGATAAATTCAGATTTAAGTTTATTAGCCGATTCAGCTTCTTTGCGTGCAATTTTTAATTCCTCATTTATTTTTTCCATATCACGCGTATAACTAGCCTGAATTTCATCTGCAAATTTGCGATCTGATATATCCCTAATTATACCTACAAATAAAACATGCTTTCCAAATAGCACACTATTTAATCCAACTTCAAGCGGAATCCTATCGCCATTTTTTTTGATACCAGTAAGCTGTTTTATCTTATTATCAATATTTTTATTTAACACCGTTGCATCATCAGGGGTTAACATGGTTACACGTTGCCCAATTAGCTCTTCTTCGGTGTAGCCAAACATTCGCTGCGCAGCTGGATTGACATCTAAGATATAACCTTTCTCGTCAGTAGTGATAATCGCGTCAACAATCGTGTTTAATACTGCCGATAGTTTTTCTTTACTTTGTAATAGCTCTTGCTGCGATTGTTCAAGTTTAAGGAAGGGTATAAGAAGGATTTTTTTACCAATGAAACCAATTAAGATGAAGAATACTAGCATGCTTGAAAAGACGATGATAAAAAAATTCTCTGTAATATTGCGTTCACAATATATAATTATACTAATAAAAAATGACAACCCTATACTTATACTAATTAGATATAAGATGAACTTAAGCGTTGCTGTTCGCGATAAAGAGTTGTTTGGATCCATTTCCTGTCATTAATTATAATTATGCTCATTTAGTATAATACAACCCTAGCTTTTAGCTGATTGAACACACAGGAATACCGCATTTTACCTCGCACGCGGTAGGTCGTGAATAAAAATGTCTTTGCAGAACCACGACATCGCTCATTATATAAAAACTCGGATTATTAAAATTAAGCATCATGGGAAACCACCTAGAATTAAGCACGATACGTTTTTGCTCACCCTCTATACTAATACAATGCGCAATAAAGATTTGCAGTAACTCAGAATTTTGCGAAGCTAAAATATGCTCTAAAACTGTTTGCTTATTTGGATTCCTGGCAGAAATACTGGCAAATTTGTTGGTTTGTAAATAACTTGCCCACAAGTTCCTTTTGCTATCGATTATTGCATTTTTGATTATGCTAATCACATCTGGGGCATCGGTTAAGATCGCTGCTACAATATAGCTAATGCCCTTATAACTATGCCCTAAAACAACTGATCCTTTTTGTATTAAAGTACGAATACCTGCCACATCACGCATAAAAATTGCGCCAAACATCTGATTTTCTAATTTAACATCATTAAACGCTAAGCAGAATTCCGGAACGCGTTTATAATGAAGCGCTAACATTTTAAGTTGATACATATAAGCATAAAAACTTAGAAATAACGCACATTCAGCCTCTGCAATTCCCCCAGGATCAAGTGCCAATCGTAATTCATCTGGTCTAAAATTGGTTTCTAATAATTTATGCCACGCTTTCATTCTTTGTTGCAAACTGTTATCTTCGCTATTCAAATGTTCTGTAATGTTACTAGTAAAGATAACATTAAATAGCGTAATATATCGCACATGAAACCCATTTTGCTCTATTTCTTCTAGTACATTTTTAAGCTTATTATTTATTTTTTCTAAGAGATCGGTCATTGATAATGATGAATTAATATCTGCAACGACGCCTGCAAACTCACCTGGCTCTGAATGTACTTTACTTAATTTACCAAACAAATATTTACGATAAGCAGCAAAATCTGAGTCTAATTTCTTAGCAATGTCGCTTGGAAAAACAAAGGATTTGGTATTATTGTAGTCAAAATCAACAAATATAACCGCAGTGCTTGGGAAATAAATCTGCATATGCGTGGTAACAAACTCGACATATATACTAATAAACTCTGCATAAATTGCGCGAACCTGATGAAAATTCAGGTTACACTTTAAAAGTTGTTGCGGTAAAATTTTAATATTTTCACACATTGCGCCTAAATTTACACTCCAGCCAGAGTTCACAAAGCGCTCTGCCGCTACAAGGCCCTGATGTGCAGTCGTGGCAACCACACTGCGAACCTTTGTGTAATCCACTGAGTTATTGTGATATGTCAAATGCTTTGAAGGGTTCTCAATCTGCACGCTCATTTCTTGAACCGACATTGAAAACAAATTGTCTTCCTCAATGAAATAATATAATAGTAAACTTGCTATTAACTTTGAATTATTAACGATCAATAATATTTTTTCATGCTCTAAGCCTAACAAACGATTTATTGATACTCTGCTTAGGTAGCAGAAATTGCTAATACTCAAATGCTCTTTTAAAAAAAGCTCTATTGTTTCGCGGCTGGCAGTTAATAAAAAATTACTAAATTCTGTCGCTTGCAAATCATTATCGTCACGCAACAGGATCACATCATTTACGGCGCCCAACAAAGCTCTTGCAAACTCAACATCAAAACGGTTTAAAGCTTCAAAAGTTACGCCATATTGAAACAGGGTGGAGCAGTTTAACATCGCTTGCTTATCTAGCAACAATAATAATTTTAATTCTGGCTGCATCTGAATAAAAGCAGCTAAATCAAAGAAAGGACTTCGCAAAAAAGTATAAATCGCTTCAAGGCAACACTGAATTGTTTTAAACTCTGCTTTGATGGAAGATCTGTCATCTATTAATTTGTATTCATAAAAAAGGGACACCATTCTTATCGGCTGTTGATTAAAATCACTTAGCATGTCATCTTGCAGTTTTTCCTGTGACTTCAATATTTTCAATAAGTATCTGGATGCAAAGCATGGCAATACAAAATCAATAAAATCTGCACGAGTGACTTTTGGATCATGAATTATATAAATAATTTTAGATGGGCAGTTAACAATGTAAAATCGTATATATTCAGACAAACCATAAAACTCTTCCAGAGTAAAATCACTTCCATTAAAAAGTTGCTTTAATGAATCCAGCTCAAGCATAAGATCTTGAATACCATCAACCTTTATTTCTTCGTCCAGCTCAACATCAAATAGACTTTTTACTAATTCAAAGTATTGTGACTGAAAGTTATTGATATCCAGCTTCACTTTTTGCTCAACTCTATAATATATATATGCAACATCAGTACATCCATTTCTGATATTTTCCTCTACAATGTTGTCAATTTTGGTTTTTATTATGTGTAACGGAAACAGCAAACTATCAATAGCTATGCAAATTATGGCTTCAGGTAGCTTTGTGGTCGCAGAAATCGCATATCTTTTGAAAGAATTGGCCAACTCAAGAACAATACCGCCTTTTTCAAAGTAACTTTGTACATTAGGCGGCAATTTGCAATCTTTAGCTTGCTTTTGCAATTCAGCAATAGCATCAACCGATTTTTGCTCTGATATTTCCCTAATAGCCTTGCATTGTTGATGACGTTGTTGCCGTTCATCTTTTAAGCACTTTAAATAGGTCTGCAGGTCATCATGAGATTTACTTTTCAAATACTGCAAATAGTCTCTTGTTACGTCTATGAACAAAGTGATATAAGCATCGAAAAATTCCTGATTTTCGATATAAAGGTTTGCATCAGTAATAATTGCAAGAAAATCCTGCAGATATTCTATATTATATTGAGATGTGGAATGAGGATGCTCTAATTTAAAACAAATTTCAAAGGGTTTTTCTTGGATAGTGTATGCTTTGGAATTGTATTTTTCTTGAATTAATGTAATATTACAAGATATTACTGTAAACGCTTGTTCAAAATTGTTACAAGCAAAAATTCTTTTTAATATGGTACGAAAGTTTTCTGCCAATTCTGATTTGGTATTAGCTGTTAATTCTTTTGCCATGTATTTCCATCCATTGTCCTAGCTTGTAAAATACTAACACTCGATTAGTCATTGGTCAAACTCTCTGCAAACGCGTAACTCTTGTACAGATAGTTCAACATATTACTATATTACGCAAGCAGATAGTTAAATTATCTCCATGTGTAACTACAAAGATTGATTTAAGTACCAGATTTTAAACTATAATTTTTATATACAACTATAAAAAATATTATGTTATTTAGAAAAAAACCTAACGATATATTCAACAAAAAGAGGTCTAAAGCCTTTCATCACCAAGCAACCCCTGGTTCTGAGCCAGGCACGCTAATCGCTCACCCTGATTTAATGTCAGTTGAGCTTAAAATGCAGCTTATTGCATATAACGAAAGGGATTTAGTAGAAGTTGATATTAGCGATCCCACTGAAATAAAGCCATATTTAGAAAAGTATACCGTAACTTGGTTAAACGTAGTAGGGCTAGGGGACATAGATGCCTTACAAAAAATTGCCAGCATTTTTAATTTTCATGCACTAGCAATGGAAGATGTAGCTAATGTACATCAACGGCCTAAAATTGAAGAATATGATGGGTGCATGTTTGGTGTTACAAGAATCCCGGAAGTTACCGGCGAGGAACTTACGTTGCCGCAGTTCAGCTTTTTTTGGGGCAGCAACTATGTTGTTACTTTTGAAGAGAGTTTTGACACTATTGACAACCTAGATCCAACCCGCATTAGAATCAAAAATGGAGGTAGGAGACAACGCTTATTACGTCCAGACTATTTAACATATGCGATTCTCGATACAATAATAGATAGCTATTTTCCGATAGTAGAGTTTTATGGTTCAAAACTTGATGATATTGAAGAAAAGGTTATTCAAAATCCATCCGCGAATGTGGTTGTTAGTATTCATAACTTTAAACACTATCTAATGCAGTTACGCCGCGCAATTTGGTCACAGCGTGAAGCTTTAAGAACATTATCTGAATATACTAAGACTACAGATCGCGATATGCGTTTTTTCATTCGAGACTGCGAAGATCATACTATACAGATCATAGATATTTTAGAAACTTATCGAGAACGTACCTCAGGTCTTATGGACGTATACTTATCTAGCATAAGTAACAAAATGAACAGCACCATCAAAATATTAACTGCAATTGCCACAATATTTATGCCGTTAACATTTATAGCTGGGGTCTATGGAATGAATTTTAAAACTGATGTATCACCATGGAACATGCCTGAATTAAGCTGGCGTTTTGGCTATTTTTATGCGCTTGGTTTATTCCTGGTAACCGGTATATCTCTTGGTGTATTATTTTGGCGTAATGGTTGGTTTAAAAGCAAATAGGAGTTTTAGGACATGCGTAATGAAGAGTTAATTAGTATTTTGAAAGAAATGTATCCAGATATAAAAGATATATCTAAACCTATTAATATGCACAACACTTGGCATGGAGCAAATGATTTTGCTCAAGGCAAGAGCAATTCATATATATTCAATCTGGCCGTTTTACTAAATTGGTTTAGTATCAATGACCCTGACAAATTCATAGACTTTTATAGACGAATAACCTCAACTCTTGATGAGGAAAATCGAGATAAACTTAATGACGATCTATATTCATTAAGATTGAGAAACTTGGATCTAAACACTTTAGTCAATTTAGAGCAATTAGCGCAACAGGATACGAATACTTATGGAACAGGAAATATAGCTATTGATATTTCAATTAGAAACCTTTGGACAAGTCCCGACAACATCAAAATGCATCCATCTACGGCTCAACAATTTGCAGAAGCGATCCCACAAATACTGCTTATGAGTGAAACAGGTTTTAAAAGAATAGAGCCAAGTACATTTTCCATTTTTTTCATAGATCCATTTCATCCAAGAGTACCTTTTTTGGAAGGTTATATTGATGGGCGTAAGGAATCAGTAATGCATCGTATACAATCCTTGTTACAAGTGCCAAGAATTGCTATTGCAGTATTTAAGAAAGCGATGGATGATGCGGACGGAAACGAAGAATGGCAAGCGCTCATCGAAAGATTTGTTTCGCGTGACAAAATAGAGGAATACAACAAGATTGTCAAACACATGCAGGAAGCTGAGCATGTATTTATGCAAGAATCTAAAATGATAAACGATAAATACCCGGGTAAGGATACGGATATACAAATAAGGCGGGATTGGCTAAAGGCATACTTGAGCTTAGCCAGAAAAATATATTTTGATTATTCCGAAGAAGACACACATATAGATCATTTTATAATTCCATTGTTACGTTCTGAAATGTCTGGGGGTTTTCAATACAAAAGTGACGATAGAGATATTAAAGAGTTCTCGCCACAAGAAATAAAGCTTATCTTAACTAAGCCAAAGGAAAATGAGCAGGAATTTAACAGATTTCTAGATTCGTTAAATGTAGAAGCAATAGCTACGGCAAAACGCAGCAGAAAGCCATGAGTCAATACCAGGATACTTCCGATAAATTGTATTATCGGCATTATCATTTTCTACGTGTGGTATGTGGTGTATCGAGCACTACCTGGTATAAGTCTGGTTTCTTAATCTGTTGCATATGCACTCAACAATAACAGGGTATAGCATAATATGCTATAATTTGTTATATTGATATCAACGATATGGAGCTTAAGAATGAATATTTCCCTAACACCAGAACTAGAGCAGTTTGTGCAGCAAAAGGTCAATAGCGGCATGTATACCTCGGCAAGCGAGGTAATCCGTGAGTCCCTCAGGCTCCTATACATACAAGACGATTTGCAATCACAAAAAATTGAACAGCTGAATCAAGCCATTGAGCTTGGAATGCAGCAATTAAGCGAAGGCAAGAAAATCTCTGCTGAAGCTAGCTATGAACGATTAAAGAAAAAAATTGATTCAATAGCTAAGGACAATAAGTGACATCAACGTATTATATATCGCCTGTTGCAGAGCAAGACATAGACGAAGTCATTTCCTATCTTGCTCAGGAAAACCCGCTTGCAGCACATACTTTTCTTGATTCTTTGTATAGTTCTATGCAAAACCTAGCAGATAATCCGCATTTAGGACATTTTCGTGAAGATTTAACCAATAAGCCTGTTAAATTTTTCATATTTAAATGGCATTACCTAATAATCTACAAACCAGTATCGCCTGTTGAAATTGTTAGGGTTTTAAGCGGATATCGAGATCTTGTTCATTTAATTGGTTAGTTAAAATTTTCAAATTCTGGCTACAGTTCATTTCTTTACGAACACGTCATTACAGATACGACGTAGACGCCACAAGGCCTACGAAGACAGTCAATATGATTGGTACTTGTTGCGCAGCAGCTGCTGCGCAATTGCAAGTAAATGCACTGGAAATTTTGTGTAACGTACGCTATACTTAGTAATAGAGGTATGGGAATATGCACAAAACTGAAACTTTAAATACCAGGATAGAGCCTGCCCTTAAGAGCAGCGCCGAACGTATCCTAAAAAAGCTCGGACTTAGCAATGCTGAAGCTATTAGGCTTTTCTACACGCAAATTTGCCTTAATCAAGGCCTGCCTTTTGACATAAAGATTCCAAATAAAGCCACAGTAGCTGCCATGAAAGAAGCAGAAAGCGGAAAACTAAAACGTTTTAAAAGTACCGAAGATCTTTTTAAGGACTTGAATGACTAAAACTGTTGTGCTAGATGTTTCGCACACTAGTCAGTTCAAGCGTGATTATAAAAAAGCTGCTAAACAAGGAAAGGACTTAGTCCTCCTAAAAAGTATTGTTGACGCCTTGAGAAATTGCTCCACAATTTCTGCAAAATTTCGCGACCATGCCCTTTCCAACAACTGGATTAACCACAGGGAGCTACATCTAACCACTGACTGGTTATTGATTTATATGATTGATAAAAAGAACAACACTTTGGTCTTGGTTAGGCTAGGATCTCAGGCTAGGATCTCATTCCGAACTATTTTAAAATCTAGCACAATATGCATTATACACTGGAATGTTTACCATATTGCGTTCCTATAACGAGTTACAACCCCAACACCGACACCTAAAAAGCTCCCAGGCGTTGTCCCAGTACGACGAAATGCTTTATACCTGTCATAATCAACTCGACTAATTTCCTTTTTAAATGAATTTTCTACAAGCCCAGGAAAACTATTCTTGTCAACATGCTCCAATGAATAAACGATAGCTGCAAATGTAGCCAAAATTGCGGACATTAAAAGGCAAATTGAAGCTGTGGTATAATGAGCTCTTGCATAATGTCCTGCGCCTAGTGCACCAGCTGCGGCACTAAATGTCATTGCAGTAGTAAATTTTCCCTGACAAGATACAGTTATCTCTTTTTGTAAATCAGTTAAAAATTGGTTATCGGCCGGAGTCTTTGCTGTGCCACCAATTGCCATCCGCATAATCGTTTTCGCAATATCTTCTGTAGTCATATTCTGGCCATCATTATATTTAAAAGGCGGTATTAAGCCATACTTAACTGCGATATAAAAAGTTTTCAACAGCACTAAAACCACATAATTTTGTAAACTATTTTGTGATTGTTGTTGAGTAAGCATCTATTTCTCCGTATTTTTTGTATGGTCATTCTGATTGGTTTGTCGTGTATACGTCTAAGCAGCTCTAATGGATTGTGCAAGTTTCTGATAAATAGCAATTAAAGCTGGGGCTAACCGGTAGACGTGATTTAACTGCCTTGCAGCAAGCTCAGGCGCATCTGGATATTCATGAGAAATATTATTTCTTACTCTACGCAACTGAGACCAAATATCTTCATCGTCGATGATATTGAATTTTTCTAATTTATGAATTTTATCAAGCATTGAAAGCCCTTCAATGGGTTGTGATTCACTTATCAAGTACAAATCAATAATTTTAGTGCCCATTAGATCCTGCAATTTACCAAACCTGCTATTCATGGTCTCTAGTGTTCTAAGATCGCTTGTTTGCATGTTAATAACGAAACCCTCTGTAAATGGATACTTATCGCGCAAGTCATCCAATGTTGCTTGTAAAGTCTTAACATGTATGTCTGCAATTTTTAAAAAAGATTCTGCTTGCTTGTCCATTACACTAATTTTACTCCGTCTTTTAGCGCCACTTGGTAAATTGCTAGATTAAGATCAGAACGGGTAAACCTGAGCACAACATCAATTTTTTGTTCACCAATCTGTTTCCAAAGATCACCTACAAATTTGACCTTCCTATTATATACTAGCTCAACGTTGGTTTCTGGCGTCTCCACATACAAATCAATATCACCACCCTTTGCTTGCAAATTTACCCTAGAACCGAAGATCCAAAGATGATCATCTTCCGCAAAATTTTGCTTAAAGGCAAAAATTATCGCGTCTATGGATTTCTTTGGCAATCTTACCAAGTCATACATAATCTTATTAATATATTTGGAAATGAATGAAATTATATCATATCGAGATCATACTGCAAAATTGACTATTTACGGGAGTAGTTTGATACTTGAATTATATTATGTTTTAATCAACAGATGTTATGCAATTGCGACCTTTGGTAAATTTCAACCACCGGGATGATCTTTCTTATTGCTTTGATATGTTACTCTAGTTCCCTCTGGTGTTGGTACCCCCTGCTCTAATTTTGCAGGAGGAACCCATCGTACTCCATTATCTTGCAGTGCCCTCTCTAAATAGCCTGGCAAAGGCGGTGCTAGTTGCGTTTCGGTTCCTGTAATTGAACCTTCAAGAGCTATTGTTGTGCCAGATCCAGGCGCTTTGTAGCCCTGCACTTTGTAGTAAAGTTTGGCAAGGGCAACCAATGCCAATAATCCTGTATTAGATAATGCTTGCACAGTTCGTTCATCTAGTTCGAAACTAGCTGCTGGTGCAGCAGCACTACTCTCTGTGCCACGTAAATGTCTAGCAGTAGATTTATCAAACATTGGGTGGGTTGAGCCAGCCGGCAATCCTGTTGGCGTTGGTGAATCTTTCTGTAAAATTGCGGTTACTGCTTGCATCTGTGCATTTAATTTAGTTATTGCTTTTTCATCTGAAGTGTCAGCATTCATAAACATCTCAAGCAATAATTCATCTTTCGTAAATCTTGCTTTTGCAGGCTTCTCAGCATTACCTTCTAATCTCCTACCTAATGGCTTGCCATCATAACTGGAAAATGGCGTAGTGACTTGTTGTACTCGAATATCATTTTCAGTTATTCCGTATGGTTTGGGCAATGATAAGGTTATAGCAGCCTCTGGATTTCTTTTAGGGAATGAAATTATACTTTGCGCTTTAGCTGCGCCAATTCCAAAAACCGATATGTTAATAAATCCCCTATTGTTTGAAACTTTAAAATTGGTAACTTTATTCCAAATTAAAGGTGGTGCTATTCCTATTTCTGCTTGGAATCCGTCTGAATCTATTGTAACCACTTTATCAGCAAACACATGAAATTGATTACCACCTGCTTCAATATAAAAATACCTACTCTTAATATCTGGTAAAGCCTGAATAACATTTAATGTGCTTGCCTTTATTGGTATTAAGGCATGCTGTTCATTACCTAGTTCTTTGTGAATACTTGAATCGGCAACAGTTACGCTAGGTGCCGCAGTTGGGGCAGGCGTTGGTGAGCCGGTGTTGAGGGCATTTGGATCCGTATCATAATAAGATGTTAAATCAGGTGTTGGTGCCGACGTTGGTCCACTAGTAGGATTTGTTGTCGTGCTCTTGCCCGCTGGCGGTTTTGTAGTTGGACGAGATGTTCTTGCCCTAGTTGGTGCTCCAGTTGGTGGTGTTGGTGCCGGCGTCGGATGACCAGTCGGAGTAACTGTAGTGAGTTGTGTTGAAGGCACATTAGTATTTCTTCTAGTTGGGGCTGGTGTGGCTTGCGAAGGGCGTCCGGTTGGTTTTGGCGTTGGCTCATTTGTTGGCTTAGGAGTTGTTGGAGCTTTAGATGGCCTTCGCGTTGGTTTACCCGTTGGTTGTGGTGTTGGAGAATTTGTTGGCCTAGTTGATGTTGGGGTTTGCGCGATTGTTGGACGTCGTGTTGGACTCTGCTCTAAGCTTGGAGCTCTTGTTAACGGTGTTGTTGGCGCAGCTACTGGCGGCATAGTTTGTGGGGCAATGGCACTAGTGCTGACTTTAAAACTTATTGGAGTATTATCTCTATTAGAGACACTTAAATATTCTAAATCTTCATTGGTAGCTAGCACGACATTTCTAAAGGCAGCAACTGGAATGGTCATTCCATCGCTAGCTATCCCTAAAGTGATTGTTTTAGAGCCATTTGCATTTTTCTGTACCGCTATTGAAACTGTTCCTTTGTTAAATAATGCTTGTAATTGTGAATCGCTGAGTTGTATCGTAGCGACGACCTCTATACTTCTTTGGTAGGAGTATAGCCCAAGAGCGTTATTAGCCGTTCTTGTAAAATTTAACTTTTTTAATGTTACTGTTTTAGAATTTTTGTTAACTTCAAACATAACAGCACTTAATGGATCAATCGCGCAATTGGTCACTGATTCTGTTGCAGCAAATAATTTATTAAAACCACCAGGCCAAAATGCTCGTTCCGCACTTGGGTTAGCAACCCCAGGCAATGGTGTGGAAGACACGCAGATATTGAATGTACTACCACGGATAGTTGTTGTCTTTTCTATATTAAATTGGCCAGTTCCTCTCGGTAAATCCTGCGGTTTAATCCATTGATTATAATCGCCATCGTCACCAAAACCACCAAATATATTAGTCGGATCACTATGAGCTATATTTGGATGCATACCAAGCGCTTTAACACCAGTTCCTGTTGAAGCAAAGTTAGCACAAGCCTGACTAAATGCATCTGGCGCATAAACACCGCGATAAGGTGTTTTAGTAACTTCACTCTGCAGTGTTGTCACAATAGCATCTGGCGTAGGACTAGAATTTGTACTTGCCTTTAATAACAAGCCTGTTACTGCTGATATCATCGATGCAACTGGGGTCGCTGCGGATGTGCCACCAAACAATCCTAGTGGAGTACGGGTATAAGTGGGCGCAAAATAATCAATGCAGGTTCTAGAATTGCTATCAAAACCCGCGGTTTTCCAATCAGTGCCCTCTGATGAATAACCAGTGTATGGGTTGCCCTGTGGATCTGTAGCACCTATTTGTATTGCACCTCCAGCAGATCCAGGAGAAATATTACAAGCATTACCACCACTGTTGCCACCTGCCGCAACATTTAAACATCCTGCATTTTTTAAAGCCTTTAATTTATTTTCAGTGGTAGGATTCAAAGCAGAATTCCACGAGTGATTAGAAATAAAAATTTTATTAGGGTTGGCTTTTTTAGCCCTTTTGACAGCTTCGGTTATTGTATCTATACCATCGTGCGTCTCAATTATAAAGCCACTATTTCCCATAGACATTACATTAACCGAATGAAACACAAAATATTTATGAAATTCTTTGGGAACATGCGCCAGCATTGTGAGCAACACTTGAGTGCCATGCATATTATTATATGGTTGCGCTGGTGGATCACCATCTACTTTTACATTAGGATAGAATTTTTTTATGGTAGCAAAATCGATACCGCTATCCATAATAAACATCTCAACTATGCCTTCTGGCTGACCAGCAAGTAAAGCGCGTAATTTTTCAGGATCAAAAGTTTGATTATCGCCAATTGGTAGAGTAGCTGCATCAACTGCAAAATTACCAGCAGCTGCTTGTAATTGACGGCGTCCCAATTCTTCTTCAGAAATTGGTGCAACGTAAGGAACGTGCGGTAGTGCTTCAGTTTCCTCCATTGAAGAGATATCTTGAGTTTCAGAGGGGTCATTTTTTAAGGTTTCGATATCATCTTCCGGAAATTCAACTATAAATGTTTGGGTTCCATTTTTTTTATCAATTGGTCCGCGATGTTTAACCTTGCCAGTTGTAAAAGGCCTATCTGGACTATCAGGTGCGTTCGATAACTCAGTCTGTAATTTACTGCCTATTTTAACTTCTACAGCATAACTTTTAGCCTTCTTTTCTGCTTTTTCTGGCATTATCCCGCCCCACTACATTGTATTTTTCCTTATTATGTTTGATACAAATCTGGCGGTATAGTTCCAAGGTTGTAGTTGCACCCAAAATTCAAAATCTAAATAGACACTAGGCTTCAAAAGCATCTAGTGTCGACTATACTTGACAATGACAGGCTTGTCGACCATACTAGACATTAGCGTCGAATGCAGTATACACACCTTCTTAGGAATTAAAATGTTAACCGAAACTGATCTAGAAAGAATCATTGCAGAGTGGAGCTTTTGGGATAATCCTCCTCCTTCCAACTTGAGCCAAAGGTTAATTAAATTGCCACCTAAGCTGCACAGTGATATAGCTTTGGTCATCCAGGGTGTGCGGCGTTGTGGCAAATCTACCCTACTTATGCAAATACCAGGCAAATATAACCTCCAATTGGATAATTGTTTTTTTTGTAACTTTGAAGATCCTCGCCTAATGGATAATTTAGATTTTAATTTATTAACCCAAATCGTAAAGCTTGCGCGCAGAAATAAATCTACAAATACGCCTTGTTATTTCTTTTTTGATGAAATTCAAAATGTAAAGGAATGGGAAAAATGGCTGCATGCACAATTAGAAAGGCCTAAAAATAATTTTTTTATTCTAACAGGTTCTAATTCAAAACTATTAAGCGGTGAATTTGCTTCCGCTTTAACCGGTCGACATATTACATTAGAGCTTTTTCCATTTTCATTTGCTGAATATAAACTGTTGTTTCCAGAACGAAAACTTGAAGATTACACCGCAAGTGGCGGCTTTCCCCGAGCAATCACAATAAACAATTCTTACCAACTATTACAAGAATATTTTAATGATATAATCCTACGTGACGTATTCAGGCGAGTTCGTGCGCGCTCGCCAGAAGCAATTCAACATGTAGTTAAAATGGTCTTTGAAAGTTGTGGTTCTGATTTAAGCTATAGAAAAATTGCAGCCATTACGAGTTTGACTGTTGATACGGTGCAAACGTATTTGGAAGCTTGTGAATCGGCATACTTACTTTTTGCCTGTCATTTTTTTGCTTTCTCGGAAAAAAAACGTCTTATTCGAGAAAAGAAATATTATCCAATAGATTCCGGTTTGAGACTAGCGGTAACAAACACCCGTGACAGAGATCTGGGTAAAGGCTTGGAATTGATGGTTTATTTAAAATTACGTCAAACAAATGAGCAAGTTTATTATTGGAAGGAATTACACAAAGGTGAAGTAGACTTTGTAACCTTGAATGGCAATATAATAACTCCTTATCAGGTTACATGGGACGAAGAGCTACCAAGGCATAGTAAGTCACTAGAATATTTCTATGCAGAATTTCCACAAGCAGAAGAAGCAGTATTTATTACACATAATAATGCACATAACTACCTATAAAAAGTGTTTCAAGGACGAAATCTGCCATGACCAAACATAATTTGTGCGCGTAGTTCCTTGGCTAGAATATCAAACTTTACTTCACTTTCCGTTTTAGCTAGTGTTTGCGCGCATCCGAGATTCTGCGCAACCTTGTTGATTATCCAATCTAAGCTACTTAGCAATTCTTTATTTTGTGCTTTTGGGGTATGACATAAATGCCAGCATAAGCCTACTGCAATATCAAATAGTTTATCGCTAAATTTGTTATCAATTTTGGAAGTCAATTCTGTTAAGAACATTTGCATTTTATCTGCTGACAACCTATCTATTGCCGCAGCAGCTGTCCGAGGTGCTTCAAAAACTGGTTTGTCGCCAAAGGTGTAGTTGCGCCAAAATTCAAAATACAATTATGTATCTATGCAATAAATTGAGGGCTCTGTCGTAGCTGTAAGGCTGCGCTAGTATCTAATTAATTCTGAGGATTTTCTTTCCAATGCCCATCAGTAAAGCCTTGAGCCAAATTAAATTCACGCTCAGAAGTCAAATGCTGGATTAACTCCTGTAATGAAGTTGCCACATTTAAATGATCAAGGTGTTTTTGTTGCAAAACATTATTACTGACCATATGTTTAAATTGTGCAATTAATGCATCCCAAAAACCTTCAATATTAAGCAAATAAATGTGCTTTTTAATAACCCCAAACTGGCTTAATACCAAACAATCCATTAATTCATGGGTAGTCCCAAAGCCTCCAGGTAGTACAACAATATTATCACTCAGTTCATAAAACTTTTGAATACGACTATGCACATCATCCGACCATATTAAATTTTTCTCAGCAATTTTAAGATGATGTACATTTAGATTGCGCATTATCTTAGGAATAACTCCGTAACGTTTACTGCCATCTAAAACATCAGCATGACCATTATTAACATAGTTCATCAAGCCATTGTTACCACCACCAGTTACCACCACCAGTTACCAAGATAAAACCGTTAACAGCTAAATCGCGACCTAAATTATAGGCTAAATTTTTGTACTCTTGGGGCACTTTATCATCGCCACTACAGAATACGCACACTGACTTAGTGGCACTATTTTTTACTCGTTTTTTATTAATAAATTTAAAAATATTCATTGAAAGAATTTCACCATTTACAGATATTTAAATATTAGCTTACGTGTAGCTGCAAATAAAATCCCTTTGCTGCATATTGAAAGTAAGTCGCAGAGATGATAACATTTCCTTGTATAAAGTTTAAGGCATAATAATGTGATTTACGATACAGCTCCTGAAGATTTCAAACCCAAGGTAAGCGTCGCCGCATGTTTTGTAGAATACGGTAACCGGGTTTTATTTGTAAAGCGCTCGCAACACGTATCTCAACCTGGCACCTGGGCTATCCCTGGTGGCAAAGTAGAAAAGAATGAAACTCCTGTACAAACCATTTGCCGTGAAATGCAAGAGGAATGTGGATTTGAGTTAAAAAATCCCATATTCCTGCATACTGTATACATTCGATATCCGGATTATGATTATGTTTATCACATGTTTAAAGAGGTTTTGACTGACAAACCAAATATTACCTTGGATAAAGATAATGACGCCTTTGATTGGCTAACGCGTGATCAAGCAAATGCTTTAGAACAAAAAAATGCTCTTATTTTGGATGAGATGCCATGCATCATTAAAGTTTATGGTGACTTAGAGTTTGGCTCAATTTATGAGGCTGAAAATGCGGTTTAGCAATTTATTATTAACATTTACAGCTGCAGCGACTGCGCTAAAACTTAATCAGAACATCAATTCAGCAAATGCAACACCTGTAGACACAAATGAATGTTCAGGTTTTAAACCACAGATGGTTGACTTAACTAGCGATGAATCAAGCATTGTAGCGCAGATAAAAAATGCTGCCGAAAATCATGGTGTATTCTATGTTTGCAATCATGGTATAGGCCTTGATTTGGCAAATGAGGTAAGCAAAGCATTTTTTGATGATCTAAACCAAACCGAACGCAATCAATTTTTAGGACGTGGTTATGTGGGGATTGCCAAGGAAACACTAAATAAACATACTCAAACTGTTGGCGATCAAAAGCATGGTTTTTCATTCAAGAGCACTTTGCCAAGTAATGCGACCAAACCTATTTTAAACCCACCGCTTGTTTGGAGCAACACGAGCAAAATAAATGTTGCAGATAATATGCATAAGGTAGTTTTTGATCTAACCTCGCTTGGAACAAAACTTGCTGAATATTTTTGCTTAGCTCTTGGCATTGATAGAAAATGTTTAAGCGGTTATTTAGATGTACCATTACGTTATTTACGTTTACTGGAATACCCAGCCGTAAAATCAATTCCAGAACAAGGTATTTTTGCAGCGGGGGCTCATACAGATTATGGTTTAATAACGATTCTAGATATACAACAAGGCTCTAGTGGCTTAGAAATTCTAGTTAATGGCGCGTGGGTAGGAATTCCCAAACTTGCGAGTTGTTTGATCATAAATGTTGGAGAAATGATGTTACGTTTCAGTAACGGTAGATTTAAACCAGTACCACACAGGGTAGTTATGTCAGAAGGAACTGAAGCACGCCGTTCAATGCCGTTTTTCTTGAATGGTAATAATTCCATGACCGTATACCCATTGGTACCAGCTATGCCGGGACAAAATGATTTTGCAAATACAACTTTTGCTGAATTTCTTGCGGCAAAAATCAAAGAAAGTTTTCCCGACGGAACACCTAACCAGAAGCTTAGAGCCTAGTATTACCTGCCGCGGCTAGATCGATGCGGTCTACCGCGCGTGTTTGTATGAGGTTTAGGCTGACGATGCATCGGATTTTCTACATCGGCTAAACTATTTGCATTTGGTCGTCCCCAAAAGCCTGGTATTTCACGGCGCTTAGCGGCTTGCCTCATTAATTCTTCAGTAGTAGGCCCGAATGCTTTACCTAAAGGGCCTCTGTTTTTTAAATGCTTTAATGGATCCTGATCCGCTTTAGGGCGTTTGGCGTTTTCTCGTTCCTTCCTAGCCTTTTTTGCTGCAGTTTCGTCATCATATACCCTATCTCTTCTTTCTCTTTTGTCAGGCATGATAATACCCTCTTATTTTATATGCTTATTCTGACAATGGTATAATAATTTTGTTCAAATTAATGGTAATTGCAATTATTTTAACACCAATGCCCGGTTTCCCGGGCATGAAATTTTAACGGAATTTAAAGGATAATTTAGGAGCAACTAATGCAGAGGTATCTAATTTAGATCCTTTGGTTGCAGCTAAAACGGCTAAGGCACCTGCTGAAAACCCTAACACTCCTATCACTAGATCGCGACGATGCTCGCTAACAAATGTAGTTGCACTTTGTTGCGCTGCTACTGCCTTGGTATTGAAAGCGCTTAAGTTTAAATAGCTTGTCGAGGATGATAAGCGCGCCGCAAACCTTGCAGATACACTTTGGGGAGTATTGGTTTGTGTTAGCTTTGCTTGATTAGTGTTAATCGCATTTAATTTTTGCAATAAACTTTCTAGATCAAATTCAACTTCATTTGGTAACCAAAGAGCATAAATTGCTGGTTGATACGCAACAGAAACATTACCATCTGTTATGGTTACCATGCAACATGGCTTATTAAAAAACTCTTGAATAGTTCTAGTTGTTGCTTGATTGGCAACAATACCTGTATCAGCGCCAAAATTACATTTCGAACCAGCACGAATCGTTACAATTTGCGGCATAACACTCCCCTCCTTGGTTGCATTTTCAAATTTAAAACATCACACTTAAAAAAACAGATCGACTAGATTTTTGGGTTGCTAATTATTGCAGGTTCATTGATCACTGCACAAGTTAATTCACCCTTTGCAATTAATTTGCCGGTCTCTTGTGAATTAACTAATACATCCCAAACATGCTTTTGACGACCAATATGCACAGGCTTACAAGTTGCAACTATATCACCGGATTTAATCGGCCTCAAATGATTAACATATATTTGCGAGCCTAATGCAGATTGTTTACTTAAATCAAGGCACATTATGGATGCGAAACTACCAACTGTTTCAACCAAAAGACAGGTTGCTCCACCATGCAAGATACCTTGGATTTGATGCGTTCTTTCATCCACTGGCATGGTCGCTTTAAGAAAATCATCACCGATCTCAACAATATCGATCCCCATTAATGCTACTGCAGTTTTCATTTTCAAAAATGGTACTATCTCTTGGATTGTGTATTCCTTAAACCAAATCATATGTCCCTCGTTTTATCATCTTCAAATTTATGTTCGCTTTCAAGCCACATTACATTTATAATGCCACAACTACAAGCAAATAGTACGCCTAAAATCCATGTAAAATACCACATATATAATTCCTAATATGAATCACGGTAAATTTTTACCTTGCCACGCATAACCCTATAAACCCATGTTGTGTATAATAAAACTATTGGTAATAGTACAACGACAGCTAATAACGAATACCACAGGGTATTTTTACTAGCAGCAGCATCCCAAATAGTTAAACTGTGATTCAAATTAACTTGGGAAAGCAACAAGAATGGAAATATTGCAGCCGCCACTGTAAAAACCAATGCCAACATACCTATCGCGTTCACAAATAATGCAGTAACTGGTTTACCAAACTTGCTAAGGCGCATTGCAACCCGTGTGGCCAGCAAGACTAACACCGGTAAAATCCATAGCCAATAGTTTTGCGTAAAATTGTAACACCAACCAGTTTCAAGCAATGATACAATTTTTGCAGTTGGTAAAAATTCAGAGTTTAGTTCTGGAATAAAATCAATTTTATAAGCAGGGATCCAAAATCCAACATATACCCCAGTAACAATAAACGCTGCTAGAAAAGTCCAACCAGCAATTTGCACAACCTTTTTAGAACGCTGCGCAGGAATATCCTGAAGTTTGTATTGCAAAAATAATGCCCCATGCAAACTTAACCATGATAACACTACAATAAAACATAACAATGATAATGGCGAAATTAATTTGTAAAATGAGCCTTGATAAATTGGCCGCATATCATTATCGAAATAGTAAGGTAAGCCTGTAAATAAATATGCTACTAATATGGCAATCGCTAAAGCAACTGCAATTGCGCCGATAAACAAGCAAATATCCCAAGTAATTCGCCATGTATGTGAATTAATCTTATTACGATAATCAATGCCTGGAGGACGTAAAATTAAAGTAAAGACTAAAATCAGGCATAAAAAATACATGGAATATAAAAGTGTTGCGTATAATGTGGGCCATATTGCTAACAATCCTGCTACAAACAATATTAGCCATACCTGATTGCCCTCCCAAGTAGGACCAGTAGAATTGATAATCAAACGGCGATCATAGTCGGACTTACCAACAATAGGTAACAGAAAATTCACGCCTATATCCATACCAGCTGTTACAAAGAATGCAACAACAATTACACCGAATATCAGCCACCAAATTATTTTAAGAGTTATGTAGTCAAACATCATTGTTGCACCTCAAAATGGTAACGCCCAGTGCCTAAACTACTGGGGCCAAGTCGGGCATATTTGAACATTAGATATAATTCAACTCCTAACAAAGCACTATATAGTAATATAAAACCACCTAAACTAATCAGTACCTGATTAACCGAAACTGAAGAGGTCGCTAAAAATGTTGGTAAAATTTCTCCAATTGCCCAAGGCTGCCGACCATATTCAGCAACGATCCAACCACATTCAGAAGCTATCCATGGCAGCGGGATGCCAAATAATGCCAGTTTTAATAGCCACGGTTTATACACAATATTGCGTTTAGCATTGTAATAAAACGCAGCAATGAAAATAAATAACATCAATATGCCACACCCAACCATAATCCTAAACGACCAGAACAATGGAGCGCTTTTGGGCACAACACTCTGTGCAGCCTTTTCTATATCAGCTTCAGTAGCTTTAGTTGGATCTGCGATAAAACGCTTTAATAATAATCCATAACCTAAGAATGGACGTAGACGCTCAAAATCACTTTGTAATTCTGGACTTTTGTCACCATTACGCAAACGTTGTAACATTCCATATGCCAATATACCATTGCGAATTTTGTCTTTACTGTCTGCAACAATTTGTTTTATTCCAGGAATAACTTCAGTGGTTGAACGTGTTGCGATCAATCCCAACACATAAGGTATCTTAATTGCATATTTTGTTGTTTGGGTTGCGTCATCTGGAAATCCAATCAAGGTTAATGGCGCAGGAGCTGGTTGTGTATCCCATTCAGCTTCAATCGCGGCTAATTTAGTTTTTTGCACTTGGCCGACACTATACCCACTTTCATCTCCGAGCACCAAGACAGATAGAACTGATGCCAAACCAAAAGCTGATGCCACAGCAAAAGAGCGTTTGGCAAATGCCAAATCACGTTGTTTCAGAATATAATAACTACTGATCCCTAAAACAAACATTGCCCCTGTAACATAACCAGCAGCTACGGTATGGACAAATTTTACCTGTGCAACTGGATTAAAAAATACATCAGATAAACTTTGCAACTCCATACGCATGGTAGTGTAGTTAAATTCCGTACCTACCGGGTTTTGCATCCAAGCATTTGCTATCAGGATCCACAATGCTGATAAATTGGCACCAAAAGCAATTAACCATGTAACTGCCAAATGCTGGACCTTACTAATTCGATCCCAGCCAAAGAAAAATACACCAATTAATGTCGATTCTAAAAAGAATGCCATCATACCTTCAATAGCCAATGGCACACCAAATACATCGCCAACATAATGAGCATAATACGCCCAATTTGTGCCAAATTGGAATTCTAAGGTAATGCCAGTGGCAACCCCCATAGCAAAATTGATTGCAAATAATTTACCCCAGAATTTCGTCATGTCTTTATAAATTTCATTTTTTGTCATAACGTAAACCGATTCCATAATCGCCATAATAAAAGCTAAACCAAGTGTTAAAGGTACGAATATGAAATGATACAGAGCAGTAATTGCAAATTGCAGACGTGATAAATTGACTACCGATTCATCGATCATGGTTATCCTTAACTTAGCTAGTATATAAATGCGTCACAAAACGATCACCAGCAACATGCTGTTTGGTATATTTAAAACAAACATACCAAAATGAATACAGTAATATTAATTTAATAATTAATACTACTGTGATTTCCCGTCCAAATCTTGTAAACATACTGTGAGTATACACTAACCAACAAAATAATAAATCTGTATGTTTTAAGAAGTTTGAGCCTTGTTTTTTAAGTTAAATTAGTGTATTTTGGTGACTCGAATAACAAAATAATAAAGTTAATATGCCAACATTTTATGAATTTTTAACAAGGATCTCTGGTCGGAATAATCCTTTACGCAGCATTCCTAACTACAGTTTAAATACTACGTATCGTAACCGTATGTACCAGGAAATATTAGAGCAGAATTTCGGTACAGCAGGCACCTGTGTTAGCTCTATAGCTGACAATGAGGTTTTAAGCCACGGCGCTAGGGTACTTTTTCTTAAAATCGCTATATTAGCTACCCATGATGAATGTTATAAATTTTTAAGCTGTATATATGCTCGAATTACCAAAGAGCACCAAGGGTATTATTGGGAGCTATTGCGAGCTATAAAAACTATTAACGATCATTGCAATGATACTCCAATTCAACACCATGCCGCACATTATAGTTACTTCGACACCAAACCATCTAAACTTATATTCAATAACATTGGCACAGATCAGGTACCTGCAGCTGCAATATCAAGTGCGATTAAATCATTAATAAAGCAAAAAATTAATGAATTAGCAGCTTTTGGTAGAATAAAGCTAGGTAACGATGGGTATGTCGAATCGCAAATTTCTACCGCTAAAATGTTAGACACTATGCAGCCAGATCCATCTTGGATGATGGCGATTACCAGCATAACACGTGATCAGATTATAGCTGCCGCAAATGAACCACAACATCGAGCATGGCATGATCGAATGCATTTACGACATGAAAAAATTAAACAACAATTTAATCGAGCAAAGTTAGAGTTGCAAGGATTAAATTTAGATCAAACTCAATTACAACAGGCATTAGAACAAGTAGAGATACAAATAATAATCAGCACAAATACAACCGAAGACGAACAACTGGAACGAGCCGAAACCGCAAGAATAACAGCAGATTACCATCGCTATAATGAAGAATTGCGGATTTTAAAAGAAGTTACAGCAATACAGCAACGATCCAACAAACCTCGACCGGCAAGCTGATAAGTTTTACCTTACAATGCTCGTCCTACCTTCTGGATCTATTTCAATCCTTGAACCAGCCGGATAAAATCTTGCCTGGGTAACTTTAAGCGCCAACTCACGATTGTTACTTGAAATCAAATCCTTCTTAACTTCATTAAAATTATTGACAATACTAACCATATTTGGCTTATCTATGTTTACCCAATTAAAGTCGACATCGCCTAAATAAACCACATCGCCTGGCTGTACTTCGAAAGCGCCATACTGTACCACGCCATTTTTAGTCAGGCCTGACAAACGGGTGAAATGCACATCAGAATTTTTTTCATAGTAGGCAAATGAAATATAATAAATCCCCGGTTCAATAGTATACGTTGCTTTTGAATAATTAAACACGCTAAACAGAAAAGTCGGTTTATGGATCCTGTATTCGGTAGCTAAGTTCGTGTTAACAGCCTTATTCACATTTAGTTTAGAATTATTATCGCAAGGTTGTTGCATTTGTGATTTTTCACCGCTCTTAGAGCCTGGTTTAGATCCATATTGTTCATTTTTTTCAATTGCTTCCCCAAGATTACTTGGGCTATTATGATCAAATAACCAACGTAAATTGAAGCTTGAGTTGGTATAATCTTGTTGCATGGGATCAGCAGATACAACATTTTTTCTAGCTTGCTCGGGATTTGCGACATCACATGTGTTAGCCCCCGCTACCTTAAGCTCTGGTTTAGCTATCGTATCAACACTAGTTTGTGGTACTGTTGCACCATAGCGATGCAAATCAAAATAACCGACATTTTTAGTGCCAACAATTACAATAGCTTTATTTGGATCAACAGAATTAGTTGAATCATATTTAGCCGCACGTTGTGCAGAAGGCCCACAGCCATTTAGAACTATCCATACCAAGCAAATTAATGAAACCTTATAAAAACGATCCATAGTATATCCACTTTTGTAAAAATTAATTACTGACCGCCTTGGAAGCGCCGGGTTAATTCCTTGATTTGATCCTCTTCAATTTTGGGGAATAAATTGACTTTAGTGCCTATTTCATGCCCTGGCTCAAATACTGCAAACTTCACCGCTTGTTGTAATGGAATAGTAGCGATCGACTCATTACTATTCAATAAATGCATAATCTTTTCTGCACTTTCTGGAATTATTGGCCATGCAGTTATAGCAAAGATTCGAATTAAATGTAAACAATTAACCAATACCTGCGCTGCTTGCTGTGGATCTTGCTTAATCATGATCCATGGTTGCTGCTGCGTTAAATATTCATTTCCGAAGGCCCATAAGGCACGAATGTTTGTAATCACATCACGATACTTTAATTCATCTTGTGCAATATCAATACTCTGACATAAGGCTTGAGTTCGCTGCATCAAATCCGCATCAACCTTATCTATGACATAAGCTGGAACTTTATTGTCAAAATATTTAGCAAGTAGCGCCATTATGCGCGATATAAAATTACCTAAACTATTTGCCAAATCGCTATTCACAATGGCAGCAAATGCAGCAAAGCTAAAATCCGAATCATTGCTCTCCGGTACACTTGCCATTAGATAGTAACGCCAAATGTCTGCCGGAAACAATTCTAAGGCCTGGTCTGTAAACACACCTCGATTTTGACTGGTAGAGAACTTTCCACCCTCATAATTTAACCAATTGAACCCTTTGATGTAATCTACCATTTTCCATGGTTGCTCAGTGCCAAGTAAAATTGCTGGCCACATTACTGCGTGAAATGGCACATTATCTTTAGCCATAAATTGCGTATAACAAACATCCTGAGCATTAAACCACCAATCACGCCATTGCTCTGGATTATCTGTTTGCGCTGCCCAATCTTTTGAAATACTTATGTAACCATTTGGAGCATCAAACCACACGTAAAAAACTTTTCCTTCATAACCTGGCTTAGGTACTGGTATACCCCAATCTAAGTCTCGGGTGATGCAACGTTGCTCCAAGCCTTCTTCCAACCATTTACGTATAATGCCTGTAACCAAACGAGATGGATCAACTAAGGTCTCAGACCATTGCTGCACCCTACCTTGCAATTTAGGTAAATCTAAAAATAAATGTTTAGTAGTTCTTAACTTTAATTCATCTTGTGGGTTTAAACTCGATCTCGGATTAATTAGCATGGTTGGATCTAGCAGAGAGCCACAGCCATCACATTGATCGCCCCTTGCCATCTCATAGCTACACTTTGGACACTTACCAATAATATAGCGATCTGCTAAGAAGCGTTTATCAGCATGCGAGTAGAATTGTTCAATGGTCTTTTCAATAATAAAGCCATTTCGATCTAAATCCTTAAAAATTTGTTGGGTTAATTCTTTGTTAGCCGCAGTTGAGGTTTTACCAAAATAATCGAACGAAAGATTGAACTTTTTATATATATCTTTTTGAACTTGATACATTTCTTGACAATATTCTGCCACTGGTTTTGCGGCGTTTAATGCCGCAATCTCCGCCGGGGCACCATGATCGTCAGTACCACAAATGCATAATACCTGCTCACCACGTTGTCGCAAATAGCGAGCGTAAATATCAGCCGGCAACAAAGAACCGACCATATTCCCTAAATGTTTAATGCCATTTATTTAAGGCAGCGCGCTTGTAATTAGATATTTTTTCATCGGACAATACTAACATAATGATAGAGTTATGCAACAAATTTAAATGGCTAACTATCAAGTCCTTTTGCAAGACAAACGAAATTTCATTATAATCAAGCCGAAAAAGAGACAATACCATGAAACTGCCAACTCTACGTTTAAATCCTAAAGCCGATTACCGCTTACGAAATGGACATTTATGGATCTATAGCAATGAAATCGACAACAAATACAGTCCATTAATTGCCTGCCCTTCTGGAAGTAGTGCCATTATTGAAAATGCACAGGGCCACTTTATGGGTATCGCACATATCAACCCAAATAATTTAATTTGCGGTCGTATAATCAATACTATTAATCCTAGCCCCTTAGACATCGAAATCTTACAACAGCGCATTAAAAAATCGCTTGAGATAAGAGAGCAAATATTTACATCGCGATGCTACCGGTTAATTTATGGTGAAAGTGATTTTTTGCCTGGTCTTATTGTAGATCGATTTTACGATACCCTGGTAGTACAGATTGCAAGTGTTGGTATGGAATCGTGTAAAGATTTAATAATTGAAGCTTTAGATTATTGCATCAGACCAAATAATATTCTATTAAAAAATGATCATAAGATGCGCGAAATCGAGGGATTACCGAGCTACGTTACCTGGGTTAAAGGAGCAGCGGCTGATAATATATTATTGGAAGAAAATGGCATTAAGTTTCAAGCCCCAGTTACCAACGGCCAAAAAACCGGTTGGTTTTATGATCATCGTATGACTCGCGCCCGCTTAAAAGATTATGTGAAGGGTAAACGTGTTCTAGATATGTTTTCATACATCGGTGGCTGGGGGATCCAAGCTGCGGCTTTTGGCGCACAGCAAGTAATCTGCAGTGATATTTCAGAGTTTGCCTTAACACATGTAATACAGAATGCCAAATTAAATAAACTAAACAATGTCTCAACATTATTAGGTGATGCTTTTGATGTAATGCATACGTTACAGCAAGATCAACAACAATTTGATGTCGTGATCTTAGATCCACCAGCCTTTATCCCGCGTCGCAAAGATTTACCAAAAGGCATTGCCGCTTATCAAAAGGCAAATTTACAAGCCTTGCGGTTACTAAAACCGGGCGGAATTTTAGTAACTGGTTCATGCTCAATGCATTTACCAGCTGCTGATTTTGTTAATGCTATCTATAAGGCAGCGCGTAAAAGCGGTGGTAATTTACAAATATTAGAGCAAGGCAATCAGGGTCCGGATCATCCAATTCATCCGGCTATCCCCGAAACTAGTTATTTGAAATCTTTAATCTGCAGGTATATAGCTCAAGAACTGCCTTTGTTAACGGGTAGCTCGAAGTTAAATTAAAATGTCCGCGCGAGAACTGCTTTAGATTTACTCGACTTCTTGCGCATCTAGAAACATCGATTTTGATAATGAACTGAAAAAATCTTGGTATGATTTAGGATCTTCCACTGGGTAAATACCATATTGTGCGTTGGCACGCACAATTAATTGCGACTTGCCACGCGGTCGAACAGTTACAGTCATTTTTAACGCCCGATTATTTGTATACTTTGTAGCGGAAATGGTGCCAAGGGTATCGTCAGCCTTGTCTATGACAAAATCTAAATCTTGTAACGTAGCAATTACCGTGCGCAAGGTTTTGGTTTTATTGGTAGTATCGAAGGCTCTGGATTGGTAGCTACGTAATTGTAGTTGCGACTTAGCACTACTGTCTAAAACGCTATTAGCATTTGAGTAACATCCACTTAAAAAAAGTAATGCAACACAAGTTGTAGGCATTATATATTTTTTAATCATATTTCATGCGCCTCTAAGAATACAGATTTCGATAATTTGCTGAAAAATCCTTGATATAACAGCGGTTCGTTAAGACTTTCCATCTTAACCATGTTGCCCTCCATATCAAATACCTGACGTTGAAAGTTGATACGCACTGTAGTATTTTTCTTGCTTTTATCAGGGATTGTTACTAACGAAACTCGTATATTATGCGATTGTTCAATACCACGTAATGAGCCATCACCGGCGAAAATACTTAATGCAATTAAGGCCACGCGTTGCGCGCGATTATCAGTTTCACGTTGTTTAGTGGCAACTATAACCCCAAGTTTTGATTCAGCCTCGCTAATCATAAACCCCATATCTTGCAACACTTCCATGCTAGCAGTTAACATGACAGCTTCATCTAAAGTATCAAATTTTTTAGATTGCAATTGACGCAGCTTTAATGAGGTTGGCCCTGATTGCATTGCCTTAGGCGCCGGAGCCGGCTGACAGCCAATCAAAAATCCCGTTGCTAAAACTAATATGAAAAATTTTTTCATATGCATTTCTTAGAAACTAGAATTATGATAAGCAAAATCACGTACTTTATGGTTTTTATCAAACTTGATTATAACTGTTAAAGTTCGCTGTTGCGTACTGTTTGCTCCGGCGGATGCTGAAGTAGTACCTGAACCTCCAAGCACAACACTTGGGAAGTATAATATCAAAGCACCTACTCCACCCGAGCTTCGAGAATACACATTTTCGGTAGCAATTTTGTCATATACCCATTGTTCACGACGCTGCTCATCAGTAGTAACTATATTAGGAGATCCTAAGGCTGCAACTACATCAGCTGAGGACATACCGACGCGAATTTCTCGCTGTACTTTACCAACTGAAATGCGATCGGAATCATTGGCACGTACCTGTTCAGCATGCTTGCTAGCTGGAGTACATGCTGATAAAGAGATCGCAATGGAAGTTATTAAGATTACTGATTTTGAATTCATGGATGCACTCCAACTAAGTCAGTTTTAGAGAATGGTATACTATGAAGTATTATCTCCATTGTCAAGGACTTTAAAACAAAATAAATAATAATTAGGCCGTTCGGCGGTACTAAGAGCTTTGCACGAGCTCTTGTAGCTGTTGCCTAATTTCTGATAGCTGGGAGGTTAGTTTAGAGTTTAAAAGCTTTTGATCTACTAAATTTCCAATGATATTATTGGCCGCATTTATCTTCTCTAATGCTAAAATTTCGGTTTGTAACTGCTTAACTGTATTTTGCAATCCATTTATTTGCTTATTTAAGCGTTGCACGCCATGCGTTAACACTATATTTTCTGTTTTATAGTGCGCGGCCTCATTTTCTAGTTGATTGTTAATTGCAATTTGTCGCTGTAACGAATTTTGCAACTGCAGATTTTGATCTTTTAAATCTAATACCAAATCAGGTTTAATTGCATTTGTTTCGCAAAAAACTGCAAATGCTAGTAAGCGTAATTTCCACTTTCGCAGATAATTCAAAATTGTCGTTTCGCTACCACGACCATCTAAGAGTTGTCGCACTGCTGCAATAGTAGGGATTCTACCACGAGCCGCTATACAATTTGCCGCCCTGACAATATCTGTTTCAGATATATGGTTTAAGCTCATTTAAAAATCCATAAAATTTTAATTAAATATATAATAGTAATTCTATGTAGAATTCCTACATTTGTAAAATAATGCAGCTAAATGATAGATCAAATAATAACCATAGAGAGATTAATCAAGAAAATGAGTGAGTAGAAATGGAGCAATAGCTAAAACCACTCCGGTAATTAGATAGGTAATCAGGTCCAATGAAAAAAATGAAACAGCAAGTAATGTAAATCCTGCTAAAAGAAAGTAAAAATTATTTTTGCGTCCATAAACTATGTATACCATCCCAAGGATGCTAAAAATAATCCCAAAAAGCAATTCACTTAGGGCTGGCATATAGAAATCCTAAGCCACCCGAAGTTAGCTTCAAGTGGCTTGAATCCATTAATAGCGTGCTATTATTTGCAGCAGCATTTATTGCCTTTACAATATTTACATGGACACAAACGTGCACCCAAATTATAGAATATTGCAATAAAAGCACCATAAATATAGCCGGTAACAAAGCCCCAAACAAAACCATAGGCTGCACCTGCAAATGTAGAATCGTAGCCTGTATAGATAATGGCCATCATTTCTAATAGCTGCTTGCCTTCAGGAATAAAGTACATAATTATTAATGCAAATGCTATGTAAGCTAGCCCTTGCGTTAAACCTATACCTAGCCCTAGGTTACAAATGCTTAGTTTTTTACAAGAACAACATTTATTATCTTCCATTTTCAAACCCTCGGTGTGATAAACATATTCAGTATAGTACAGGGTCATAGTTTGTTGTTATTGCACTACCTGACCTATACTACATTATTTCTTAATCTAGCAATTACTGCCCTACTCTAAACGAAAAGTATATTTGACAATAGTTTTGCTTGTATTATATTTAAATAAACTTTTCATCCACAAATCGGGTAGATATAGACTATGAAATCATTGACAAAAGCATTCTCATTAGTTGAGTTAATGGTAGTTATAGCAATTGTCGCTTTACTTGCTGCTGTTGCCATACCTTCCTATAAAGAATACACAAATCGGGCCAAGATGGCTGAGGTAACCAACGTTATTGGTCGTCAATTAGATGTCTGGTCTGAAAAACATACATTAGGCCAAACAAGCGCCCCAATTACACTCACAGCTCCTATTCCAGGAATAACCAGTATCGAGTTAGGTTTTGTTGGAGATGGCGCTGGTGGAGTAAATGAAGTTGTTACAACTCTTGATTCTACTGAGCTAAGCTTTATTCCAACGGGTACAGTGGTTACTTACACCCCTACTTTGACATCTCCAACAGTTGTTTCTTGGACATGTGCTTATAGCGGTTCAACTGATCTATCTTCTTATCTACCAGATTGTACTTCCGGCGGTCCAACCTAGTAGAGACGCCAGAACGGCATATCGCAAGATATGCCGTTTTCTTGTGTAAGGAAGTAATGTGCAGTTAAAAATTAAAATGTACCTTCTTGCATTTATTTTTGTTGTAGCTTGGAACATCTATTACTACCAACAAATTTTTATCGAAGCTTGGATGCGTGCCACTCTTGCAAACCAGCCAATAGTGGTAACTTTTACTACCACCCCACATCGCATCGCACACTTACAGCCGACAATTAAAACCATTTTAGAACAAAATTTTAAAGTACCAGTTTACTTAAGTATTCCACATGTCTTTAAACGTGATAATCTTAGCTATACAATTCCAAAATGGCTAGAGGCTGAAACGCAGATAAAAATTTTGCGAACAAACGATTATGGCCCTGCTACAAAATTACTAGGTTTATTAGAGCAAATACCATTATCTGCGGATACCATAATTATTACTTTAGACGATGACGTTTATTATCCACCAAATTTAATTCTACAATTAGCTTATAAAGCTTATAAAAACCCAGCTACTGCTGTTGGTACTATTGGAGCTAATATCGACTATGATTATTATGGACATATCGCACCAGGATCAGAACTTGGGTTAGTTACAATTGATTCAGCAGATGCACAAGTTGCTGTGCTTAAAGGATATGGCGGGGTTGCATATCGTCGCAATTTTTTTGATCAAGAAATTTTTGATTTTGTGGCTACACAAAATCCATGTTTAAAAGCAGATGATGTAATTTTTGGATATATGCTTACTAAGCGTAACATACCTAAAATTGTTTTGAAAAATAAATTTTGCCACCAATGGCAAATTCGTTGGCAATCAGAAATTGGTGTTGATGCAAATGCGTTGCATCAATTAATTCCTCACCCGGCCGATAAGCATCGTGAATGCCTTGCATACTTACATGAGCTAACTCCTGAAATACATTTTTAAGAGATTTTAATGCGGTACAAGTTTAAATGGATGATTTATACAATTTTACTAATATTTGCTATAGCTTTAAATTTTGAGCAAATAATAGTAGAGCGTTGGATGTTACTAAGTTTAAAAAATTCACAGATAGTTGTAAGTTTTACCACTACTCCACATCGTATTAATGAAATGCAAACAACTGTGGCAACTATTTTACAACAAACTGCACCAATTCAAGCAATTTATCTTAGTGTACCTTACATTTTTAAACGCGATAACATTAAATATAAAATTCCAGAATGGTTACAGCAAGAGAAAAAAATAACAATTTTGCGCAGCAAGGATTACGGCCCAGCGACAAAACTGCTTGGGTTATTGGAACAGATAACTTTAGAGCCAAATACGATTATTATAACCTTAGACGATGATATTAAATATCCCCCGAATACAGTGCTACAATTAGCTTATAAGGCATTAAAAAACCCTAAAAAAGTTATTGCAATCTGTGGCTCAGATCCAGAGTACGATTTAAATGGCAAAATTGCTGCATCTTCTAGAAATGGAATTAAGAAAAATATTCGTCCAAATACCCAAGTTACGATCGCTCAGGGATTTGCGGGGATTGCGTATCGACCAGAGTTTTTCGATGATACAATATTTAATATAATACATGGCCCGCAGGAGTGCATAAATAGTGATGATGTATATATTTCATTCTATTTAGCGCAACGCCATGTACCTCGTGAAATATTAAATAATCGCTACATTGGTTTTGCTAAAATTGACTGGGATAACCAATTAAGTTTAAGCGACAATGCGTTGCATCGCTTAATGCCTGGACCACGCGACAAGCATGAAAAGTGTATTAGTTATTTGAAGAGTATTGATCCAGCAACAAAATTCTAGTGATCATATTGAAGCGAGTTTCCATCGATGGTCAAAATTAAGGCTGCTGCACTAAACATACAAAATAAAATTAATGCTGCTATAGTCGAAATAGATGATTCGCCAATAAATGACAATAGCAAACCACTAAACACTCCGAATAAGCTGATAGTAGTTGAAAAAATTGCTGTACGTCGCCCCATTGGCTCAATACATGCTTCAATTGCAACCCGATTTACTGGGCCGAATAACATTGAAGTGGCAAATGCCAGAAACATCATACTAACCACGATATAAGGCATATGTGCATGATATGTTCCTAGGTACCACAAAATTGTCGCAGAGAATAATGAAAGTCCCGTAGCGATCCTTATTAAACTAATAACACTAAAGGAATTAAGCCATATTTTAGTAAAAAGCGCCCCAAGAAAAAAGCAACTGAAAATTAAAGTTTGCGCTACACCGTAATATAACGTACTTTTTTTGTAAGTTTCCATAATGATAAATGGTGATTCAAACATCCAGAAGAAAAATACACCAACTAAAAATGAATAGGCTAGATTTGGATACATAAATTTTTTGTTACGTAAAATACTTTTGTAATCACGGAGTACCCGCTTAAAACTTAAAGCATGCTTATGAAAATTTGTCTCTGGCATAAACCAGCTGAGACTAACAAATGCAACTATTCCCATTATTACGAATAGCCAGAAAATATCACGCCACCCCGCAAATTGCACAATTAAGGCACCTACTAATGGACCTAGTGCCGGAGCCAAGATGGAAATCGCCCCCATTAAGGCCAATATTTTAATTGCAGTCTTAGTATCAAAAATTTCATGCACTGCAGCGTATGCTGCTACCAGAGTACACAGCGACAGACCTTGAAAAAAGCGTGCCAGTAGCATTGTAACCAGATCTGAAGTTATGGCACAAACCAAGGAAGATAATATAAAACACCCAGCCCCCATAACTAAAATTATTTTACGACCATAGCGATCTGACACCGGTCCGAGAATAACTTGAATCGAACTTGCCCCTAAAAACCAAGCAGTTAAAGTTGCTTTAATTTGATTATCTGTCAAAACTAGATCTTGCGCGATTGCAGGCATGCTTGGTAAATACATATCGTTTGACAAAAAGATCGCGATTTCATAGAAAACTATGAGAAATGGTAAAATTAATATTTGAAAATTTCGGCGCATTTTTTAGTATAGCCTAGCGAAAATTTGAATGCAAAAATATCAAATATACCTAGCAACTAAAAATTAAATACAGTAATATTGCTATATGTTTATGTTTAGACGTTGTAAACTTAAAAAAATCATATCTCAAGCAGTAATGTTTACATGTACTTGCTCAATATCATTACCAATTTACGCAGGATATTTCAGCCAGTTATCATATTACACT
>JAGVLG010000062.1 GCA_020054325.1 Gammaproteobacteria bacterium | reverse complement strand
TTTTGGTATTCAGCTTCAGCACTCCACGGTCCGTAAATACCCATCACTTCAAAGTCAACGGTTTTTTGATTCCGCGCTGCAATTCGAATTTGCGAGTTAGTGCTACCAGGCCTTCCTACTTGTAATGTTGTGTTTAATAACGTCACACTACTACCGGAACGCATTTCTGGGTTAGTTTCGTATTGTAAACCAGTGTTGCTCAATTCTAAGATGTGCGCAGAAAAACCAACTTGGAATACCTTGCCAACATTAGCAATTGGAGCCCAGGTTAAACGAAATGCACCTTGCCATAGATCTGGTTTAGCAATTACGTTACCAAACGGATCAAATACTGGATCGCCCATTGGAGGCTGTTGGGTTGCAGCAATTGTAAACGAGTAATTGTTATTGTAGGTATTAGCGCTAATACCCAGACCTTGTTTCGGGCCAAACACGTTGGTACCCATGCTACGTTCTAGGAATGGGATCCATTTACTGCTTTCAGCACAAGTTATACAGAAACCAGGCACAACTTGACCAACCGAAAAGGTAAAGTTCGGTAATAACCATTTCATCCCAGTGTAAGTCACATAAGCATCATCAATACGTGATAATGATGTTCTTGGTTGAAATGCAAGTGCAATAGTGTAAGTAAAGTTTTTACCGGCACCACCATCGAAAGTTAAACCTAATGCCCTAATAAACGCACCGCTATTGTAAGTACCAGCGTTTGAAGTTGGGTAAGTAGTTTTTTCAGTGTCGCCCCAATAAGTACGTTGATCGACCTTTAAGTCACCACTTACTTGAAACCAATATGGCTGGGTAGGATCACCTACTAATAAACCACCATCACTAGAAACAGGAATACCAACAAGGCCATCGGCTACGGCAAATGTTGGCAGAATTAAGAGTAATAAATAAATTACAACTGACTTTAATTTATACTGCATAAACGGACCCTATATAAACATGTTTTTATTTGAGGGTCAGATTATACATACATGTAAGTAGAAATTAAAGGTAGGTTAAGCAATAAAGTCTAAATTTTAAAACGTCCAATAAACACGCTATTAGCAGGGCCAGTCATTTTTAATTTGTTAAGTTGTTGATCAAGATTAATTATGAGTTCACCGAATTCGAAATGTACAGTAACTGTTTCATTCAATACACCAATTGAGTTGCCAACAATTACTGCAGCACATGCTCCAGAGCCACATGCATGAGTTAACCCAGCGCCACGTTCGAACACTCGCAACTTAATATTGTTGCGATCTACAATCTGCATAAACCCAATATTAGCTTGATCTGGAAATATCGGATTTTTGGTTAAGGAACTGCCCCATTCAAGGATTGGCGTTGTTGCCAAGTCATCAACTATACATACTCCATGCGGGTTGCCTACAGAAATTTGATATATCTTGCTTGGATAGCCTGGAATATTTAAATCTTGTGAGATTACTGGGGTATGCTTTTTATCCCAGGTTACTGAAACTAGCTGACTTGGTTCGAGGGTAACTTCTGCTTGGCCAGCAAGACACTCTGCCTGTAATCTCGTCTTGTTGGTTAATCCACTATCATAAAAAAATTTGGCAGCGCAGCGTAAACCATTGCCGCATTGTTCGACTTCTTGGCCGTCTGCATTGTAAATTTTATAAAAAAAATCTATATCTGGTGCGGTAGGTGGGGATATCAAAATAACTTGATCACAGCCAACCCCAAAAGTACGGTTGGCAAGCCTTGTTATGTGATTTGTATGTAGCCGAGCACCTTGGGTAATTAACTCAATAATTACAAAATCATTGCCTAATCCGTGCATCTTAGTAAAGTTAACAATCATGGTGTGCCTTAGCCTCAGGTTCAGCTGGTAAATATAATGGCCCACTTTGCCCACAGGCAGAAATTACGCAACAACATAAAATTAGACATATTGCGGTAAGATATTTAAAATTCATTGGGTCACTTATAAAAATATGTTAAAAAATGGCAATGACTATAAGTATATCTTAAATTATTCTCTCCAAACAGGTATCATTGTAACCGATAACATTATTTTAAGGGATGGAGACTTTAAATGTCTAACGAATTCACGGTAGTTGAACCGAGCTCAAAAGCAGATGCCGCTGTAATTTGGTTACATGGGTTAGGTGCTGATAGTAGTGATTTTGTTGGCATCGTTGATTATCTCAGGTTGCCGCCGAATCATAAGGTGCGGTTTATTTTCCCAAATGCCCCACATCGTTCGATAACAATCAACAATGGTATGCGGATGCGTGCCTGGTATGATATTTTTGATTTGAGCATGGTACGTAAAGAAGACCAGCAAGGAATAGCAGATTCTGAGAAGATCTTGCTAGGCTTGATACAACAAGAATTAGATTGTGGCATTCCGAGTGAACGAATCATTTTGGCTGGATTTTCGCAAGGGGCTGCTATGGCATTATATAGCGGATTAAGATACCCGCTTAAACTTGGAGGTATAGTCGCACTCTCAGGATATTTGCCAGTCCAAGAAACTTTTGTTGCAGAAAAACATTTCGCCAATCGAGATACGCCTATATTTATGGCGCACGGCATTTTTGATCCAGTAGTTCCATTACAGATTGGAAAAAATGCAGCTCAATTTTTAATGGATAACAATTACAATGTAAATATGCATACTTATTCAATTGCACATACTGTTATCGATGAAGAAATTGTGCATATAGGTGCATTTTTACGTGAATGTTTAAATTATGATTAACGTAATTTTGGTGGCAGATGAAAAACAGTTGCAGGATGTAGCCTTTTTGCAGATGTGTATAAAATTGCCGATAAATATTGTGGCAAAGTGTGCTCCAGGGCAGGAAGTTATTAAAGCAATACGCAAGTATAATCCAGATTTGGTCTTAAACAGTGCTAAAACAGCAGCTTTAATTTATCAACATTATACTTCAGGCGTTAATGAACCGCGCGATATGCTAACTGCAAGTACGCACCAAGGGATCCAATTATTGCCAATTGCTGAAGTAAATTATTTTCAGGCTGGTGATAAGTATGTAACTGCGCATCATAATAGAGGCGAATTATTAATTGAAGATACGTTAAGCAGTCTTGAAGTAGAATTTAAACAATTTGTGCGGATCCATCGTAAAACTTTAGTAGCAATCAATAAAATAGATAGTTTATACAAAAACGAAGCAGGGCAGTATTTAATTAAACTACGCGATATTGCTGACGAATTTGTAGTAAGTCGGCGCCAATTGCCCAAGGTGCGTAAAGTATTATTATGCAAATAAAAAAAACTTTAAGAATCGTATCGCGTAAAAGTCGCTTGGCATTAGCACAAGCTGAAATAGTAGCGACACAATTGAGACGTTTTCACCCTGGGCTTCAAATCGAAATTATTGGAATTACTACCGTCGGCGATGAGATTTTAAATACGCCGCTGAATAAAATTGGAGGTAAAGGTTTATTCGTAAAAGAGTTAGAAAACTGTTTATTAGAGCAACGAGCAGATATAGCTGTGCATTCTATGAAAGATGTGCCGGCAGAGTTACCACCAGGATTACAGCTTGGAGCAATTTTAGCACGAGAAGATCCGCGCGATGTAATTTGTACTACGGGAAATTATGATATTGCGAGCTTACCGCCTGGTTCTGTAATTGGGTCTTCGAGTTTAAGGCGCCAGGCACAAATACTGGCTGTGCGTAAAGATCTAAAAGTAGCTACGCTACGCGGTAACGTAGAAACGCGTATTAAAAAAATGGTTAACGGCGAGTATGGAGCGATTATATTAGCTGCAGCTGGTTTAACTCGCTTAGGATTATCACAGTGGTTGCAACATCCACTGGCTACAACGCAAATGCTGCCTGCAGTCGGGCAGGGGGCATTAGGTATTGAGTATAGGAGTGATGCTTTAGAAATCGCAGAACTAATTTC
Organism: Gammaproteobacteria bacterium; assembly: GCA_020054325.1. GTDB lineage: Bacteria > Pseudomonadota > Gammaproteobacteria > UBA6186 > Azoamicaceae > JAGVLG01. The sequence continues at coordinate 46,207 of JAGVLG010000062.1, read as the reverse complement.
ACCATTAAATAACTTAGCTTCAGCAACCTGTGTGTTAGCAGAGCGCACAATGAATAAAATATTGGATGGAGGTTGCCAGGCTCCGGTTGCTGGCTATGCTACCATACAGAACGACTTGCTTACATTGCACGGTCTTGTGTCAGCACCGGATGGCAGCATAATTTACCGGGCCCAACATCACGGCAAGCCAGAAGAGGCTGCGCGAATAGGCCAGGAAGTTGCGCAGCAATTAATAAAACAGGGTGCCGCTAGGATAATTAGTGACCTCAAGTGTTCTGGGCAACTATGAGTAATGCTGTAAATCTTAGAGTGTTATTAACCCGTCCGACGGCTCAAAATCAATTGTTATTACAAGAGCTGCAGCAAATGCGTTGGCAAACAGAGTCTTTGCCATTGTTTGAAATTAAACCACTACTAAATAAAGCGCTGCTGCAACAAACCGTAGCCACTTTACCAAACTTCGACTTAGTTATACTGGTAAGTCGAAATGCTGCTGAATTATTCTTACCATTGTTGCCATTAGAAATTTGCCGCAAGCTAACATGGGGGTGTATCGGACCAGCTAGTGCAAAATTTTTGCAAAATTTACAAGTTCCAAGTTGGATTTGCGCGGCACAGCCTCCCTTTAATAGCACTGCATTGCTGCATGAGCTGCAACACCAAGCCTTCAAATTGGAAGGGGCTCGAGTATTAGTTTTAACTGGGGTTGGAGGAGATCAAGATTTGTCCAGACTTTTGCACGAAAATGGTGCTAGACCACAGATTTGTGCAGTGTACGAACGTTGTAAACCAAATTTCAATACAGCGCAATTACAATTATTTTTGGAATTAAATACCAAAACAGATATCATGGTAATAACTTGCGTGACTAGCTTGTTGCACTTAAAAGAATTTGGCACAACATACCAGCTCTCACTGGATAATTTGCCGCTACTGGTAATAAGTCCCAGAATAGCTGCGGCAGCACTCGAAATGGGTTTTATAAACGTATATACTAGTAGGGGTGTATCGGAGGCGGATATTATTTCAGGATTAATTGACTGGCAACAAAGGCAACACGATGACAGAAAGTAGTACAAATAAAAGAAGTTATAAAAATTTGTGGATTTTATTGGTGGCTTTGTTGGTAATTGCCGCTGGGGCGATATTTTTAACAAAATATTGGCTGCAAATTACAAAGGACACTACCCAGCTACATCGGCAAGCGGTTGTGTTAAACAATCGTATGGATGCGATACAACAAGAGATCAGTAATATATCGCAACATTCGCAACAGGAGCTCACTGCGCAGCATCAGAATGAAATTCAGCGCGCGTTTAGATTAACTAAATTGGCGGCTGATTCTTTGCAAACCACTCGTAATGTCCCATTGGCTATGCAATTATTACAAGCAGCACAGGATGGTATTAGCGATATCAAGGATCCGGCTGTTGATAAAATTCGTATAATGTTAGAGGTAGATCAACAAAAATTAAGTGCTATTAATTATCAGGATTACACTACGATTATTGCTAAGATTGCAACTTTAGAAAGCTTAGTTAAAGTATTAGAAGTTAAGGGTAAGCCACAGAAAGTCATTATACGTCCGATTACAACGCCTCATAAAGACACCACTGTATTAAGTGAAAAGACTGCAACGCCACAATGGCAACAAATTCTGTCACAAACTTTTAACAATATTAAGAGTTCCATAAAGATTCGCAAGAAAAGTGAAGCAGATTTAGAGCATGCCTTTACAAATAATGAATACAAGCGTGCAAGATTTAGCTTACTCTTAGAAGAGTTGCGCTGGTCAGTTTATTATGGGGATGCGAATGTTTATCAGTATACAATCAATGAATTACAGACTCTAATAAGACAAGCATTTAATGGTGCTAATCCAAATGTTGAAAAATTCAGTCAAATTTTAACCGAGCTGGCTGCATTACAGATACATCCAGTTTTGCCAAATTTACAAGATACTGTTAATGCCTTACAAGCACTTTTAGTTGGGTGAGATTATGCGAATTTTATTTTATATTTTATTCTTAGCGTTTACTTTATGGTTGGGATTTTTCTTAGAGCAAAATCCAAGCAGCTTACAAATTACATTTCGAGATCAGTTGATTGAAATGCCGTTATGGATACCAGTTGTATCTATTTTTCTAGTAGTTTTTGCTTTAAGCTTAATTTTCAGCCTATTAGCGACAATTGTTAAAGGCTATCGCAAATTTAAAGAATGGTTAAGTGGTTCAACCGCTCAGGCGATTGCCAAAAATGCAAATAACGGGTTTGCAGCATTTGTAGCTGGTGACTGGAGTCATGCTGAAAATTATTTAGTCAAGGCAGCTAAGCATAGTGATATACCAGTACATTACTATCTAACTGCAGCCCGAGCAGCGCAAGAATTAGGCGCAATTGATCGACGCGATAATTACCTGCATTCTGCTGATAAAGCTGATCCAGAATACAAACTTGCTGTAGCAATTACCCAAGCAGAATTAGAAATTAAACAAGAGCAGTTAGACAAAAGCTTAGCAACCTTACAAGATGCGCAGAAAATTGCGCCGCATAACATTGTAGTTTTAAAATTACTTGCTAGAGTTTATAGCTACAAAGCTGATTGGCAGGAATTAATTAAATTATTGCCACTGGTCAAAAAGTACCAAGCTTTGCCTGGGGCAGAAATCAATTCTTTAGAAGCTAAGGCATACAGTAATCTACTTTCCATGGAAGCAAAGCGCTCTGGCCGCGCTGGGTTGCAAGTTTATTGGGATGCGCTGCATAAAAATACCAGACAACAGCCAGAGATAATTACCCAATACGTGCAATTATTATTGAAACTTGGGGCGGACGATGAAGCAGAGCATGTGCTTCGAAATGCTCTTAAAAAACAGTGGGATTTGGAACTAGTCAAGTTATATGGTTTGGCTGTAACGGATGATCTCTCGCGACAAATTGCTACTGCTGAAACTTGGTTACGTTCGCATCCAGATCAACCGATTCTACTGCTAACACTAGCAAGGTTATGTCTGGCAAATAAACTTTGGGGCAAAGCACGTAGTTATTTAGAAGCTGCTTTGGAATTGCAACCTAGTGCAGATGCTTATGCAGAACTAGGTAGATTATTAAGTTTCTTGGGCGAGCAACAAAAGGCACTGGATTGCTATAAAACTGGGTTGCTAGAATTTGCAGCAGTTTTGCCATTTGAGGTTACGCAGAAGTAGTGGTATAACAGACACTGCAGCCTCGTAAAGATTTTTAACTAGTGGAAGATAACCACTAAATATTGATAATGCGGAGATAATAATATGTTTAGAGCATTTTTTGAAGAAACCAAGGTACCACCTCAAGACAAGCGCGAATTTTTAACGCTATCAGATGTGCTGGCAGAATATAAAGATCGCATAATTAGTTTAGCAAGGGGAACTTACCAAGGGTTTGATTATGAAGGTAGTAAAGAACCTGGCAGTCGGAATTACGATCCTGATTTTATGAGTAAAGTTAACAACTGCCTAGTACACGAAAAGCTTGGCGGCAGCCCTGCTCATGGTTTCATTAGATTAGAGTTAATATTAGATAATGGATGGGTGCTTAATTATGCAGATATTGACAGCACGAAAACAATGTTTTCGGTCACTAAACCTATAGCTAGGCCTAGGCAGCAGCCTTGATAGATCCGGGTGCGATTATAAGACTTTTTATGGTAACTACGCAGCTCATCTAGTAATTGTGTGGATCGGTATACGTCCACTTGTAATTTTTCTGGTATACGGGATCGGCGTACAAATTAGGTGCATTTATTAACTAAAGGCGCAATTATGGCATAAGCTGTATTATCTGGATTATGAAAATAGCGTCTGAATTTAAGAATTACGATTTTTTACTTAAAATGATTGTTTTTTTATTATACGAGCTGCATAATCTGAATCTTATTACATAAAGAAGAGGTATAGATATGCGCTTATCTATGTTGTACTCAATGCTAGGGCTTGCTTCGCTAGCGTACGTTTCACTAGTAAAAGCAGATTCGAGTCAATATTCATGTTTAGTCCCAGAGGATCCTTCTGGTGTTTGCAAAGACGCTAGGCTTTCTTACGAAATCGGGGATAGTGGCAGACATTATTGTGTTTATACTGCCAATTGCCCAGACGAAACCACAGTTATGTATCGACCATCAGATCGTCCGCCGGTTATTAGAAAGAACGAATTAATTTTTAAAGGACCTGCTGAAGTACGCTCTTGTAATTCCGGGAGTTTAGAAAATCGCCAATTATTTGAAATTGCTTTAACCGGAGCAGTAGCCATGCTTGGTGGCAGTATTGCTGATGCGATGTTGCGAGTTATTTTTTCCAAACTTTTTTATGGTTCGGCACCTACTACTAATCAATTACAAGTAGTCCCGCCGCCTAAATTCACATGATGAGGTAGCTCAGCATAGACTACTCCCCGGATTTTTTAAGTAGTACAAAAATCCGGGATCATTAAGACAAAGCTATTAGTTACTCTTCGGTAATAGTCGGTGCTTTAATTAGCGGATTTAAGCGTCGCTCGCGTAATTTGCGCTCTTCAGCAGTATCGACAGGTTGAGTAGTTACAGCTAGACCATGCAGTAGATCTTCCTTTTGTTTGGCATAATGCAGGCGCTCCTGCTCTATTAATTCTAATAAAAGTTTTAACCACTTTATCGGATCATCAATAATAAAGTTCCTACGGAGTTCATCTAGTAATTGGGAGGCGCGATATTCATCCACTTGTAATTTTTCTGATATATACGGGATCGGCAGACAAATTAGGTACATTAATAAGCGCGGAGCTATTATATGGCTACCTGCTATGCTCTGACATTCATTAATTAGTTTTAGATAATCTACATGCAATTTTCTACATGCTATTTGTAGAATATGCAGTGCTTCTGCATCTCCGATTAGATCAGCAATACTGCGCAATATAGTTGCACGATCAGAGCCTGTTTCCCCTTGCTCTAACAGCGTAACTAAATGCGCAATTGTTGCATAAGCCGCATTATCTGGATTATGAAAATGGAATTCAGCAAGTGTATCAAAATGCTGATCTTTTTCCATTACTGTTTGCCGCGTTTCATTGCCATAAAGAACTCCTCGTTAGTCTTAGTATCTTTGAGATGTTCAATTAAGAATTCTATTGCTGCTAGCTCATCCATGTTGTTTAATATCTTGCGCAAAATCCACATCTTTTCTAGCTCTTCTGGTGTCACCAATAATTCTTCGCGACGCGTGCCAGATGGAGCAATATTAATAGATGGATAAATACGTTTTTGCGAAATGCGACGATCGAGATGTAGTTCAAGGTTACCAGTCCCCTTGAATTCTTCATAAATCACTTCATCCATCTTAGAGCCGGTATCAATAAGTGCAGTCGCAATAATAGTTAAACTGCCGCCTTCTTCGACATTACGCGCAGCACCAAAGAACCTTTTTGGACGCTGTAGCGCATTTGCATCGACACCACCTGTTAATACCTTTCCAGAAGCTGGGACCACAGTGTTGTAAGCCCGGGCTAAACGAGTTATGGAATCTAAAAGAATGATAACATCACGCTTATGTTCAACTAGACGTTTAGCGCGCTCGATTACCATTTCTGCTACTTGCACATGGCGGCTGGCTGGTTCATCGAAAGTACTAGCTATTACTTCACCACGTACCGAGCGAGCCATTTCAGTTACTTCTTCAGGGCGCTCATCAATTAGTAACACAATCAAATGGCATTCAGGTTGATTGGCTAGTAGGGAGTGTGCAATGTTTTGCAGCATTACTGTTTTACCAGCTTTGGGAGGTGATACAATCAAACCACGTTGCCCTTTACCAATAGGGGCAACTAATTCAATTACCCTGGCAGTTAGATCTTCGGTACTACCATTACCGACTTCAAGCTTTAATCTTTCAGTAGGGTGTAACGGCGTTAAGTTTTCGAATGCAATTTTGTTTTTAGTTACTTCTGGCAATTCAGAATTAATAGTGTCTACTTTTAATAATGCAAAATATCGTTCACCCTCTTTAGGCGGGCGAATTTTACCACGAATTTCATCGCCAGTTCGTAATGCAAAACGTCGGATTTGGCTTGGTGATACATAAATATCATCTGGGCCGGCTAAGTATGAACCATCGGCAGAGCGTAAAAATCCAAAGCCATCTGGTAATATTTCTAATACACCATCGCCGTGTATATCTTCGCCTTTTTTGGCTTGCGCTTTTAAAAGAGCAAAGATAATTTCCTTTCTAGTCGCACGACCTACATCATCTATACCAAATGATGTTGCTAAATCGATAAGTTCTTGATTAGTTTTCTTTTTAATTTCAGTTAGATTCATGATGATTTTTTTGACTTTGGGTTGGGGTTGAAGGGAAGGGTTAATTACAAATTATCGTTTATAAATGCAGTGAGAGAGGTTTTAGTTAAATCGCCACCAACATGGGTTGCAACTGGACTGCCATCTACAAAAAGTATAATCGTTGGTATGCCGCGAATGTTATATTTTGCCGGTGTGTTTTGACCAGTAACGTCCATTTTAACGAATTTAACTTTATCTTTAAAATCTAGTGCTACAGAATCCAAAATTGGTGCAATTTGTCGACACGGACCACACCAAGTTGCCCAAAAATCTACCAATACCGGAGATTTAGCTTGTAAAACTTCTGATTCAAAATCTTGATCAGATACTGCTTGCAGTTCACTCATAATACACCCTTGCTTGCTTATCTTTTAAAAGGATTTACATTTATACGGAACGCGACCTACTCATCGCCATTAAATTTAGTAGTTGTTACAGCTTTCACTCGTATCCATTCATGTACTATGTACACATTCCTGTTGCTCGAGTCGGGCTGTGCCCTAGCTTAAATCCAACTGGCCAGACTATACCAGCCGCCATTTGCTTTGTGCAATTGCTATTACGTTTCATTAAAACCAGATTGTTGCACAAATTAAATGAATTTTTTATTTGATACATTCATGCTATAACCCAGAATTGTTATTGTCAACTAGCAACATCGCAATTTTTTTTGCAAAATAGGTTAAAATTGCATCTGCTCCAGCGCGCTTCATACAAATCAAGGCCTCTAGGGTTGCATGTTGCTCAACTAGCCAGCCATTTTGCGCTGCGGCCATGATGCTTGCATATTCACCACTTACTTGGTATGCAAATGTCGGCACTTGGAATTTGGTCTTGACCCGATAGATGACATCTAAGTAAGGCAAGCCGGGTTTTACCATTACTATATCGGCACCCTCTTGTAAATCCAAAGCAACTTCATGCAAGGCCTCGTTGGAGTTAGCTGGATCCATTTGATATTGTTCTTTGGAAGCATTACCCAGGCTGGCACTAGAACCAACTGCATCGCGAAATGGACCATAATAGCTAGAAGCATATTTAGCAGCATAGGCTAGAATTTTTGTATTATGCAATCCCGCTGTTTCCAAAGCTCCACGAATTGCCGCGATCCTACCGTCCATCATGTCCGATGGAGCGACAATGTCGGCACCAGCCTTGGCATGTGATAGCGCCTGCTGCGTTAAAATTTCAATAGTTTGATCGTTTAATACATAACCTTTTTGATTAATTATGCCATCTTGGCCGTGTACGGTGTAAGGATCAAGAGCGATATCAGTTATAATACCGAGTCCTGGAACCTTGGTTTTTAATTCGCGTATTGCACGTTGAATTAAACCATTTTCATCGTAGGCCTCTTCAGCATACAAACTCTTTTTGTTAAGTGGAACCACTGGGAACAAAACAATAGCTGGAATTCCCAGCTCTTTTATTTGTCGAGCTTCATTAATTAGCTGATCAATGCTAAAACGGCTAATGCCAGGCATAGAGCTAATCGACTCAACAATACCATTTCCTTCGGTCACAAACATAGGATATATTAGATCGGAGACGTGTAATTGAGTTTCGCGCATTAACTTACGCGAAAAACCGTCGCAGCGCATACGCCGCATCCTAGTTGCTGGGAAAGAAGTTATATTTTTCATGTTTAGCATTCTATACGCTGCATTTTGTAAACTCAATATAAGGAACACAATGGAAACACAGGATCTAGTGGTAATTGGTGGTGGAACTAGTGGCTATATTGTAGCTACAGGTGCTTTGCGTTTTGGGCTAAAAGTTGCGTTGCTAGAAAAACAACAGCGCTTAGGTGGTTCAGCCCTGCATTTTGGTTGTATTCCTAGTAAAACCTTATTGCATGTTGCCCAAGTTGCCCATACAGTGCAGCATGCGTCCCAATACGGATTAGAGAGTGCATTAATGCCACCAAATCTCAGTAAAGTTAATAAGCATATTAATAAAGTAATTACTAAATTAGAACAAGCAGAAGATCAAGAGGCTCAATATTTATTTAAACAATTAGGAGGGCAAATTTTATTTGGCGCAGCGAAATTTTTAGATCCACATACGGTTCAAGTAGGTAATAAAAAAATTCGTGCCAAAAAATTTGTAATTGCCACCGGTGCAAGTGCAGTGTTGCCAGAGATTCGTGGTTTAGATGCTGTGGGGTATTTTACACCCGCCGATGCCTTTTCACAAAGTAAGGTACCAGAAAAATTAATTATAATTGGTGGCAAAACAGTGGCAATAGAATTTGCACAGGCTTTTAAACGGTTAGGCTCTAAAGTGACCGTTGTAGCTCAAGAGGATTCAATTCTACCGCAGGAAGATCCTGAATTAGTAAATAAACTAAAAGATTTATTGATACAAGAGGGAATTGATTTCTACTTGAACAGTACAATTACAGAGTGCTATTTTCATCGCGATCAAAAATTTTTAGAAGGTGTGCATGATAGTGGTAGCAAATTTGTATTAAACGGCACTGATATTATGGTAGCTTTAGGAACTAAGCCAAATATAGCAGGACTAGGCTTAGAAAATGCTGGGGTTAAGTTTACTGCCGAAGGAATTTTAGTAGATAAAAAAATGCGCACCAGTAGACGTTATATATACGCCCTAGGAGATGTAGCCCGCAATAGCTATAAATTTACCCATGCTGCTGAATATCAAGCAAATATTGTATTGAGCAATGTGGTGTATCGTTATCCGGCGCGAGTGAAATACAATGGTTTTCCTTATGCAATCTTTACTACTCCAGAATATGCTCAGGTTGGCATAACAGAGTTACAAGCAGAAAGATTGGGTTATAAAAATATTCGAATTACGCGTTTTGAATTTAAGGATTTAGACAGCGCTGCAATCCAGAATGTACAAACTGGCATGATTAAAGTAATAACTAAACGCGGTAAAATAATTGGCGTTGCGATATTAGGGCCCCAAGCAAGCAATTTAATTGCTGAATGGGGTCTGGCAATTAATATGGGTGCTAATATTAATCATGTTGCAGCAACAATTCATGCTTATCCGACTTTAGCACAGATTAACCGTCGTGTTGCTAGTAAACATAGTAACCGCAATTTATTTTCTGTATTCAATCGGAAGTGCGTAAACTTATTACAAAAGGTATTCGCTTAGGATGGATTTAAGGTGTTACGTTGCGTTTGGCGTAGTTCCTTAATTATTTCCAGGGTGTTATCTGGAATATCTAGCAGTAATCCAGGCGCTTCATTTAATAGGATCACAAGTTTTTCTAAATCTGCTAGGATAAGATGTGCATCATTACCAGGAATTGAGAATTTGTCTGTGTTAATATGCATGTAGTCTTTTAATTTTTGAGCTAGATTTTCATCGTTGCTATCAGGGTTTACAATAATTTGAATCATATTATAAAGAGGCGCTTCCTGAATTTGCACCTGTATTGGCCGTGTATCATTACCAGGGTAAGCACTGGTAGTAACAGTTTCAGAATCAGAAAAAGCTCCCCACGGCGCATTCCAGGTTGCATTATAATGGCGCATTCCGATTAAATAGTCGACTAATAATTCAATATTTGGTTTGCTTTGATGTTCTGCTTCTGGATGATGCTGTTCAGTTTGGAATTTGCTTGCGAATACAATTCTAGATAGCATATCAACCCAAGCATAAATGAGTATTGGATTAATTGTAGCTTCATGTAGGCGAAATTCCACGGTGCCGTGGCGATCTAGAGCTGTTAAATCTAGTGTATTAATATGCGCGCATATACTTTGGAGTTCTTCGATGCTGCGACAATTTTGTACCATTTCTTCATTTATAACTATAGGCTCTATATATACCGAACCGAAAGATTCATAGAGTTCGCCATTGCGTATAAAACCACGTAGCAAATTTTCAATTTTTACATAATTAAGGATAAGATATTTTAAAAAATCTAACTCTTCACTAGGTCTAACAAATCCTTCGAATTTACGGATATTAAAATGTACATGCAGGCCAGCAGAGGCATTAACTTTAGAGCCTGATTGGTTTATAGCATCGACGAGTGCTAGAAAGCGCCATAATTGTTGGTATATCTTAATTGGAGGGTCTGATGTTAATTCTAAAAATTCCTCGACGGCAGGGTAGGTATTGGTGTGCAATGGGATTCGTTTAACAGTTATATCAAACACAAATTTTCCACCTAGCAATTCTGTTAAACGTGGTAAGGGGATATAACACATGTCTAGTAATTGTGGTATTTCGATCTCGATCCCTAAAGCAGACCTTAGGGGTAAAGTACCTACAGGGGATACTTCTGGATTGGCAAATTCTTTAGAAATAATAGTGTTTTCAGCGGCATCAATTTGCTTTGTATATTCTTCTATGCGTTCTGGTTCATTTATTTCGTAGTATTTATGAAGAGCTTCTAGGATTGCTAACTTTTGCTTGTAGTTTAAACGAGCATCCCTTAATGTTGCTCTTATGAGCGTATCTGGCTCTATTGTGCCGAATTTTAGCAAGTAGTCTGTGTTGATGAAATTATTCAAAGAATTATATAATGACGCATATTGTGCAAAATCAGCACGAGTAGATGCATGTTGGTAATATATTGTTAGAGGCGTTATCCCAAAAATATCAGTTGCATCTAATTCTTGTGCGGTAACGTTTGGTAGGTGCATATTATGAAAAGCTGCGTAATGCAATGGATTGCGGGAATAAGAGTCTTGTATTGTTAAATTAGCACCATGCCCAATTAAGTTAATTGCTAATTTTTGTCTATCATGTAGGCATGCAAAATGCAATGCGGTCCGGCCTTCATACTGAGCTCTAGCATTAATGTTATGTTGCTCTTCGGTATTAAATATCGTGTCAAAATTGGAGGAACTTTTATGCTCGGGTAAATCCAACATGGCTTTTATATGCAGTGGCCATAAGATTTCGCGCTGATTGCGGATAAATCTTGCGCCGTATTTGACAACTAAATCGTAAATAGCTTTAGGTTCGAAGTCTTGTTTTATATCTAGTAAAATAAAGCTCAATGGTGAGTTGCCATCGTCGTCAAGTTTATTAATCTCTATGTTTAGATCTCGGGGGTTATTATTTAAAGTATATAAAGTTGGGATTATGTTGACTCCTGACATTACAGCTATATGAAAAATATTTTTGCCATTGTGCGCTTTAGTAACGCCCGGTTCCTTGAAAATTTTGTATAACTCTAATAAGTGTTCCGGAGATATCTCAGTATTACTCTTACTTAATAGCTTTAAAAAATTGTTTTTTAGGCGGTTTTCTATTGTTGCGCTTGCACCATTTTGAAGCAATATTTTTATAACTTTAAAGTATATTTCCTTTTCTTCTGTAGATGTCGCCTGGGCATATTTGTTTGCTGCAATCATTAGAGCTGAAAAACCACCTACATTTACCAGGTTTATAGCTCTAGGGTTAGAATGTGCTAGGGCTGTTACTTTGTTTAAATCTTTATCTAAAACTGCCAACATAAGATCTGTATATTGTGCTTGCTTTAAATCGCCATCTAGTAATAAGGCTGCAATATCGTCAAAGCCATTTTGCGTTGCATACTTTAATGCCGTAGAGCCATTATGTGCTTGCACGTTTATATCTGCGCCACGTTCTTTTAAAGCTCTACATACATCATACATGCCCTGTTGCGCTGCACACATTAGTGGAGTTTCTCCAAGTGTGTTTTTTGCATCAGTCCAGGCATTATAGTTAATCAATAATGATGCTGCATCTTTACTTTTGCTCTCTATTGCAGCTAGTAATGGGGTTGTGTTATGCCCGTCAAAAAAGTTTACGTCAATATTTTCATGCTTGATTATATAATCCAAAATATCAGTAGCGTTTGACAACGCTGCAAATAGCATTGCTAATTGTAGTTGCGTTTTTTTATCAATAATCAATCCCGAATTTAAGATCATCTTGAAAAGTTCTAATTCATTAAATTCAGCACATGCTGCAAGTAATGATATTCTTGGATATAAATATGTGTTAAATACCGGTAAATATTCTTCTGGAGGTTGCCGCAAAAGTTCTTTAATTAAATGCGTAGCTTCGGCAACATTCTTATGAGAGATTGCAGTTAGAATTTGTTCAAAATTTTTATATGTTTTATGTTCGAGAACTTGGTTGCCAATAAGATGTAGGTTGTTCATCTGGACCAAGCTTATTGCTGAAATACCTTCATTATTCAAAATTGATATGTCAGGTTGCCATTCGGGATTTTCAGTATTTTTATATGACATTAATTTGCATATGGCGGCAATATTTTTGTTTATTAATGCTATGTGTAATGCTGTGTTGCCATCAAGATTTTGTTGGTTGGTATCGATGTTGTTATCGAGAAGCCAATCAATAGCCGCGTCATTTTTATGCAGTATTGCATGCATTAATAATGTGGTTCTAGAAAAATTTCTAGCGTTTAAAATTGAATTTAATTTGGCGGCGTCGAATCCATAGTTGTCTATCAATGTTGATATTTCTTGTTTATCTAACGAGCCGCTTTCTATGTGACGAAATAAAATATCCATGAACTCTATTTCTGGCAACTGTTCAAAGTATACCTTAATGCTAGTAGTGCCATTTTCAGTGATATAATTTTGAGTTACGCCGAACAATGGATTTACACCACGACTTATAAGTAAATCTAAAATTTCCTTATATTTGTTAACCTCAGCAACTTGAGTTGAAGTTTCTATTATTTTTTGTAAAATATAACCCCAGGACGATAGCTGTCTTTGTGGTGATTCTAATTGTGGATCAGCGCCATTATCCAATAATTCTTCAATTAATTCAGCATTGCTAGCTATAGCAGCATATAAAAAAAGATTGCAATCGAAGCTGTCGAATCTATCAATACCGAACTTATCCTTTACCTCTTGAATTATCCGTTTTGCCTGATTTAATTTGCTTATGTATAACTTTGATGGTGTATTGGAACCTTGCGGTTGATTTTTATTAATGGTATTGAGACAATCAACAAATTCAGTAGTTAACTTTGTAAGCTTTTCTTCAGCTTGGGCATTTTCAATAATTAGAGCACTGTGTAGCTGATCATAACCATTAAAAATTATCACGGGGTTGTTATGTAAATTGATAGCAACCAGAGTTTTATCTTGTGGCGATAATTCCAAAAAAAACTTGTACGCTCTTATCTTAGAAGCATCGCTTCGAACCAAAGCGAGTAACTCTTCTGCTTTTGGGTGTAATCTTTGCGGCATAATCTATATCTTTACTGTATACTTCTGGATACTGTATACTTCTGGATATAGATTTAGATTGTAATATGCACCTAAAGTTCAATTTTGTTTAGGTGCATAATCATGCATTAACGCTGTAATGCTTGTTGTGCCTTAAGAACATTTAGCGCTTGATATAATTGATAATCATCATACATTGATGGATTATCTTTGTTTTTAGCACTCTTTTCGCTAGCTGTAGCGTCAGTTTGTGGATTGTTGCCGTTGGCATTTTTACCTTTTGAATTCTCAGCTTTTTGGGTACTATTTGCTTCATCACCTTGTTTTGATTCTAGATGACGATCTAAATCTGCTTCATGTAGCAATAAAGTATCGGTAGCACTGTTATTTGGTTTCGGAATCTCGACCTCATCTACGATTATATCTGGAGTAATACCCTTAGCTTGGATCGATTTGCCGGATGGGGTGTAATATAATGCCGTGGTGAGCTTTAAACCACGTTGATCTTTTAATGGTAGTACTGTTTGTACTGACGCTTTACCGAAGGTTTGGGTGCCTAAGATTACGGCGCGGCGATGATCTTGCATCGCACCAGCAACAATTTCTGCTGCCGAGGCTGAACCGCCATTGACCATAATAACTATTGGGATGCCGTTTGTTAAATCTTTGCCTGTGGCTTTTTCTTTAACCTGTGATCCAGCCAAGCGACCTTTAGTATAGACCACCATTTTTTCATAACCGATTTTATCTTTGTCTAAGAAAGCTGAGGCAACTTGTACTGATGCATCTAAAACACCACCTGGATTGTTACGTAAATCAAGTACAATACCTTTAAGATGGCCATTAGATTTTTTTAGTAATTCTTTTAATTGTTTCACAAGATCTGGGCCAGTTTCATTTTGGAATTGTGAAATTCTAATATAGCCATAATCCTTATCAATAATTTTACTAGTGACAGATTGGACATTAATAATTTCACGAGTTAATTTAATTTTCAAAGGCTTAGTTTCACCTTGGCGGACTATTGTTAGCGAAACCTCGGTACCGGGCTTACCCCGCATTTTATCTACGGCATCTTTTAAGGGCATATCCTTTACTGGAGCATCATCTATGCGTACGATTATGTCGCCAGCCTTTAGGCCGCCTTTAGCTGCTGGGGTGCCGTCGATGGGAGAAATGACTTTTATAAAGCCGTCATCAACAGTTACCTCAATTCCAAGGCCGCCGAATTTACCTGAAGTGCTAGCTTTAAGCTCTGCGAATTCTTCTTTATCAAGATACGCAGAGTGTGGATCTAAACCGGTTAACATACCATGAATAGAGTTTTCAAATAGTTCATCATCACCTACGTCTTTAACATAATAATTTTTAACGTGCTCTAACACTGTTGTAAAGCGTTCTAATTCTGTGAGTGGAATTTGCTCAGTCTTGGCAGTACCTGTCGGAGATATTGTAGTTGTTGCTGCAGGCTGGTTTGGTGCGCTTGCTGAGGCAGCAGCAAAAACTAGATTGCTGATAAATAATGAAATGCAGCAGGTTATTAATTGTATTTTTGTATGTTTCATAATTAGTGCCATGTTACATGTTAAAAGACATAATACTCATTATAGGCTTATAATCGAGAAATGGTGTATAAATATACATGTTTTGTGCTTTGTCATTGCGTGGTACATATTCATTAAGCTATTAATGAATTACCGAGCATTTCCTGAGGTTTTGGAATATTCAATAATTCTAAAATAGTTGGTGCAATATCTTGTAGGCCAAAGCTGTGGCTATCATTAGAATTTTTAAATTTGATTTTCTTTGCACCAACATAAATGACTGGTACCAAATTGGTTGTATGCGCAGTATGTGGTTGTTGATGCTTTGTATCCCACATGGTTTCAGCATTGCCATGATCGGCGGTAATTAAAACTTGGCCGCCATATTGTTGGATAGCAGCAGTAATCCGACCTAAACATTGATCTAACACTTCAACTGCGGTAATAGTAGCTGTTAGATTGCCAGTATGCCCTACCATATCCGCATTTGCATAATTACATATGATCACATCATAAGTTTTATCATGGATAAATTGAATTATTTTATCAGTTATTGCTACAGCAGCCATGGCTGGCTCAAGATCGTAGGTTGCAACTTTTGGTGAAGGTATTAAGAGTCTCTCCTCATTCATAAATGCAGCTTCTCTGCCAGCATTAAAAAAGAAAGTTACATGTGCATATTTTTCTGTTTCCGCAATTCGGAGTTGGCGTAAATTATGCTGTTGAAAAACTTCCCCTAATACATTTGTAATTGGGGCTTTAGGAAACGCTACTTTCGCTTTTAGTAGCGGGTCAAATTCTGTTAATGTAACAAATTCACTTATTAATGGAGGGGTTATATTCGTTAAAGCATGACTTAATTGTCTAGCGCGATCTGATCTAAAATTCATAAAAAACACTACATCATTCTTGTTTATTTTAGCATTTACAATTAATGTTGGCTTCACAAACTCATCAGTCTCGCCTCGAGAGTATGCCATTTCTAAAGCTATTGCCGCGGATGTCGCAGAATAAGCTGCTTTGGCATTAACTAGCAGCTCAACCGCTGCATTAGTGCGCTCTAAACGTTTATCACGATCCATAGCATAATAGCGCCCCATGATGCTTGCGATTTTCACGTTACTATATTGATCGCATACTTGTTGTAACGCTGTAATACTTGCCAGAGCGCTTCGTGGTGGTGTATCTCTCCCATCTAAAAATGCATGCACGTAAATATTTTGATTTTTTTGTTGCGCGCTTAATTTAACCATTGCAAAGATTTGCTCTTCATGGCTATGTACTCCACCCGGCGAGAGTAGCCCTAAAATATGTATAGCGCTATTTAATTCTTGTGCCTTACGTAGTGCTTGTAGCAATACTGGATTTTGAAAAAAAGATCCATCTGCAATAGATTTGTTAATAAGGGTTAAGTCTTGGTAAATTACTCTGCCAGATCCTAGGGTCATATGCCCTACTTCAGAATTGCCCATTTGCCCATCTGGTAAGCCAACATCTAATCCCGAACCGGAAATTAGCGTACGTGGGCACGATCTCCATAAGTTGTCCCAGGCTGGGGTTTTTGCAGCAGTTATGGCATTATTGACGTCAGGCATACCATGGCCCCAACCATCTAGCACTATTAGTATAAAGGGGTTATCGTTTGGCATTAATTTTGATCCAATTAGTTAGAAATTAAACTGCTAAAAATAGGTGCTTTCAATTCAATTTAGGTGTACAATGCTCACCTAGTAGCAAAATAAAATTAAGATGTGTATATGAGTGAAATTGTAGATTTTCTTGTGCAACATTGGCAACTTAGCAGTATTTTTATTGCTCTACTCGTTGCTTACGTCATATTTGAATTAAAGCAGGACGTTGGATCCAAGGCTGTTTCGATAGAACAAGCGGTTGCCTTATATAATCATGAACAAGCCTTGTTATTAGATGTTCGTTCGGAAGCAGATTTTGCTGCTGGACATCTTGTTGGTGCGACTCATTTAGCAGCTGATCAGATCGATCAAAAAATTAAAAAACTTAATAAATATATGCAAAAACCAATAGTGGTAGTTTGTGCTACTGGCAAAATTTCTGCTGCGGCTGCAAAGCGTTTGCGAGCTGCAGGTTTTACCCAGGCAGTTACGCTTGCTGGTGGCATTAATGCCTGGCAAGCAGCTGGATTACCGCTGACCACCGGATCCAGTAAAATGGAGTTATAGCTAAAGGTGACATTAATGGCGACAGTTGTAATTTATGGGACTATGAGCTGTCCCTATTGTATAAATGCTAAGGAACTTTTTAAAGCTAAGGGTGTAGCTTTTCAAGAAGTTCTTGTAGATCAAGATATAACTAAACGTGAAGAGATGTTAGCTAAAAGCGAAGGCCGTAAAACGGTGCCACAAATTTTTATTGATGGTAAGCATATTGGCGGTTTTAGTGATTTAAAAGAGCTAGATAACAGTGGCAAATTAGATCAATTATTGAATAGATAAGTTAAATAGGGGAAGTGCATGACAACTGAACAAAAAACCAATTCTGGTGTAAACTTTGCAGTACATAATATTTATATTCAGGATGCTTCCTTTGAGGCTCCAAATTCACCAAGAGTATTTACCCTAGAATGGAACCCCAAGCTAGATTTCGATATACAAATGGCACGTCATAGCTTAGATAAGGATTTATATGATGTAGTCATGACGATTACTGTTAAAGTAACTGTTGCCCCCATTCAGAAAGCAGATGAGCCGAAACCGGCTACAACACCAGAACCACTAACTGCATTTGTAGTAGAAGTTAAACAGGCGGGTATATTCTTATTATCTGGTGTTAGTGATGATGCGCAATTAGATTATGTATTATCGACAACTGCTCCAACTATATTATTCCCATATGCTCGTGAAGCTATTTCTAGCCTTGTTTCTAGGGGTGGTTTTCCACAATTAATCATTCCACCAATGAATTTTGAAGCTATGTACGAACAACATGTACAGCAACAGCAAGGAGCGGTAGCAAACGCATGATTGCAGTTTGTGGCGCAGGTTCTTGGGGAACAGCATTAGCAGCAGCATTAGCGCGCAACACTACCGCAGAGATCAAAATCTGGGGTAGAGAGCGCGAAGTATTAGAAGAAATTACAACGGCTCATACTAACACTAAGTATCTTCCTGGAATTAAGTTACCCAAAAATATCCGCGGTTGTGCCGAGCTAAGTGATTTGCTGCGCGATGCACAAGACATTTTGATTGTGGTTCCTAGCAAAGCTTTTTTAGAGGTATTACGCCTCCTTAAACCGTATTTGAGCGCCAAACACCGGATTATTTGGGCCACTAAGGGGCTAGAGCCAAAACAAGGCCGGTTGTTACATGAGGTCGTTGAGGCAGAGCTTGGTTCTGGGCAAGTGTATGCAGTGTTAGGTGGTCCTAGTTTTGCGAAAGAAGTTGCGAGACAATTGCCAACAGCCGTAACAATCGCTGCGGCAAATATTGCTTTTGGTAATGATCTTTTAAAATATTTCCACAATGAAAATTTCCGAGTATATTTGAATACTGATGTAGTAGGCGTACAGATTGGTGGCGTCTTAAAAAACATATTTGCAGTAGCTACTGGATTGTCAGATGGTTTAGGTTACGGTGCCAATGCTCGTGCAGCATTAATAACGCGCAGCTTAGCTGAAATGCAACGCTTGGGAGTTGCGTTAGGGGCTAAGATGGAGACTTTGCAAGGTCTGGCTGGAATGGGCGATCTAGTACTAACTTGCACCGATGATCAATCACGTAATCGTCGTTTCGGTTTGGCATTAGCACAAGGTAAGTCGGTAACCCAGGCTCAAACAGAGATTGGTCAAATAGTTGAAGCTGTGCATAATGTTACAGAAGTTACTAGAATAGCAAGAGCGCATAATGTAGAAATGCCTATAGCTGAGCAAGTGTACAAGATTGTCACGGGAAACATCAGCCCACAAGATGCAGTAAGGAACTTAATTACAAGGAAACCTGTGCATGAATCAGGAAAGTCAGCAGTTTGATACTAGTGTTTTAGACTCTTTACACGAGGCTATAGGAGATGGCATCAACCATATTATTTCGATATATGTCGATGACGTCCCTAGTAACATTGTTGCAATGCGAGATGCGTTACAAAAGCAAGAGTTTGAAACTATTGGCCGTATTGCCCATTCTTTAAAATCTAGCAGTGGTAATCTTGGTGCTGTCCAGCTAGCAAATTTATCAATTGGGTTAGAGCAATTAATCCGTAATGGATCTACAGAAATTTCAGTTATCAATGCGGCAATTGATGAGATTGAGTATTGTTTCAAACAAATCCAACCACGATTAATAGCTTACGTTAAGTAGTGTTTGCTGATGTTTCGTTTAAATTTTGTTTTTGGTTGTTCAAACAGTTAAAAATCGTCTATTATTAGGGGAGTAACATTTAATTGTAACTCAAGGAGATTATTATGCGCGCATTATCAGTATTATTAGTAACCGTTTTAGTTGCTCCAGCATTATTATTAGCAGGTTGTTGTGGCACACCATGCTGTGACAAGAAAGATGATTGCTGTCCTGACAAATGTGAAACACGCTATACAAAATAAGCGTTTTTCCACCTGTGAATCAGTTTTATACCTAGTGTATAAAACTGATTCTCTTTTTTAGGCTACGAAAAAAATTTCTAACTATAATTTTACTAATGAAATACTAAAAGCTTACTGATATCTATAGCGGTACTCAGAATCATCAGAAGCGTATTCTTCTTCTTCAGATTCAGCTTGAGATGTAGCAGTGTTTTGATAGATTTTTGTGGGGTATCCATAGGAACGTTCGGCGGCATTTTTAGCGGCATTAAATCCTACTGAGGTTGCCGATGCTGCCTCTAATGCGTGCATTAAATTTTCGCTGTCGCTTTGACGATTGTATAATTCCCCGCTAAGTGGTTCGTGTGCTTCTATATAAAGTTGGCCATTATAGCGCCCAACCTTATAAGTCTGATGCACAATACGTACCGGATCGCCAATAGATACTTTATAGAATAACGATTCAATATCTTCAGGGTGCATGCGGATGCAGCCGCTACTACTGCGGATCCCAATACCACCAGGCATATTAGTGCCATGAATTAAATAGCCCGGGATTGATAACCGCATTGCGTATTTGCCCAAAGGGTTTTCTGGCCCAGGGGGTACAACATCTGGTAAATAAAGATCCCGTGAATTATACCAGGCACGAATGGAGGCTGGTGGGCGCCAATACGGATCTTTAGTCTTATCAATAATCTTGCCAGAGGCTAATGGTGTTTCCCATTCTCTACGACCAACGCCTATTGGATGTGTGGTTACCAGATTTGAATTTTTATGGAAATAGAATAAGCGCATTTCTGCTAAATTAATCACAATTCCTTTTCTAGGGCCGCTGGGTAAAACATATTGTGTAGGAATTATTAGAGTAGTACCGCTTGCTGGCTCATAAGGATCTACACCAGGATTAGCTTCAATTAATTCATAAATACCAACATCAAATTTTGTGCCAATTGAATCGAATGATTCCCCATATTGTACAGTTACAGTTTGTACTGAACCAACAATATCTGAATTCGGCTGAATTGAGAAAGTTAAAGCAAACGCATTTAAACTTAAAAATGCGCCGATAACACTAAAAATACTTAAGACAGCTTTTGATAGTTTCACTTTTTTCACCTGCACAAAAATAGTTCTCTATATATTTGTTAACGGCAAGGGTGTCGAAAACTTGACACTTTGTATTATTTTGCTTGTAATTACTCGTTTTTTATTTAGTCTATACTGCGGGTTACAGGCCAAATTAAAGAAAAACGAGGGTAAAAGTATTATGAAAAGCCTTAATATCATAACAACTGCAGTAATTTTATCAAGCATAACGCTTAGTGGTTGCGCTAATAATTTAAATACTACACAGCAAAATACATTAGGTGGCGCAGTATTAGGTACTGCTGTCGGCGCTGGTATAGGTGCTGTTACTGGTGGTAGTCATGGGGTCGGTACAGGTGCTGCAATTGGTGCTGCTGCAGGTGCTGTCGGCGGCGCTATGATCAGTGATTAATTTATAATAATATCATTTTATTCCATAATGCCGGCCAGGGTAATCTGTTCGGCATTTTTACATGGCCAAGATTAGCGTTAATTTAGTGGATATTTTTTGGCAATAGTAAGTTAAAAATTGCAGTTGCAGGAGAAATGTTATACTTTTTTAGTGTTTGCAGTGCATGCTTACTTCCAGTATCACTCCAGATTTCATGCGCTTGAAGTGGATCTAGCGCAGCAATTTGTGAATTGGTTTCGCGCATGGAACATAAGATATCCATCAAACTAACAAACTGTTCAGCTAAGCTTGCAAAGAGTACAGTGTCTGTAAAACGATCTAAATTAGATAAACTTAGATAAGCAGACTTGCCTATATTGACGTAATAGCTTAATCTAACCCGTCTACGGTGTGCCCTACCAGGGAATAATCCGGAATATAGAAGACATTGGTCGCCAACATCGCGTAAGGTGATCGACCTAAGGCTAGCTTTTTGGTTTACGCTTTCTAAAAGTTCAGTTGCCATTATTTTTTGCGCTAGTTGTGGCGATCCAGTAAAGCGCATCAGTAAAAACACTAAATAGCTTTCGATGTCTTCGGTTAGTTTTATATCGCAAGCATTGCTTGCCTCAGTGACTAGAGATTGCCACTGATTGATTGACGTGGGTTTAAGGTCAATAAAACTAGTAGTCATATTTCTATTATAGTAGGCAAATCGTTAATTTTGTATGTATGCGCACTCTTTTTTGAGGTAATCATGTTAGAAAAATTAAGAAACATTGCAATTATTGCACACGTTGACCATGGTAAGACGACCTTAGTTGATAAATTACTGCAACAATCGGGCACTTTTGATGCCCGGGCTGAAATTGTTGAGCGAGTTATGGACTCAAACGAACTTGAAAAAGAACGCGGTATTACAATACTTGCGAAAAATACATCCATTAAATGGAATGACTATAAAATCAATATTGTTGATACCCCAGGCCACGCAGATTTTGGCGGAGAGGTTGAGCGGATTTTATCGATGGTTGACTCGGTGTTGTTGCTGGTAGATGCGGTTGATGGACCGATGCCGCAAACACGCTTTGTTACTGAAAAAGCATTTAAACAAGGTTTAAATCCGATATTAGTAGTGAATAAAGTTGATCGGCCTGGTGCCCGTCCAGATTGGGTAGTAGATCAAGTATTCGATCTATTTGATAATTTAGGCGCCAATAATGAGCAATTAGATTTTCCAATTATTTATAGTTCTGCGTTACAAGGTTATGCAACTTTAGATTTAGATCAACCTTCAGACAATATGAATCCATTATTTGATTTAATTGTTTCTAAGGTTATGCCACCTCGAGTTTCTTCCGATGGTCCGTTCCAAATGCAAATCGTATTTTTGGATTACTCGAGTTATGTGGGAATTATTGGTGTTGGCCGGGTAACTCGTGGTTCTGTTAAAGTAAATGAGCCAGTTTCAGTAGTATCTCGCGACGGTACAGTGCGTTACGGAAAAATTATGAAATTATTTGGTCACATTGGATTAGAACGCGTGCCAATTGATGTTGCTGAAACTGGAGATATTGTTGCGATCACAGGTATCGAAGATTTAACAATTTCGGACACAGTATGCGCTAAAGATTTTCCGGAAGGTTTACCGCCATTAATTGTAGATGAACCTACTATTAACATGGTATTTCAAATTAATACTTCGCCATTTGTAGGACGCGAAGGTAAATTTGTAACCAGTAGGCAACTACGTGAACGTTTGTTTAAAGAAGCATCTTATAATATTGCTTTACGTATTGAAGAAACTGATGATCCAGATAAATTTAAAGTATCTGGGCGTGGTGAATTACAATTAAGTATTTTTATTGAAACTATTAGACGCGAAGGCTATGAATTATCTGTATCGCAGCCGCAGGTTATTGTGAGAGAAATCGATGGTCAGTTACAAGAGCCATATGAAAGTCTAGTGGTGGATGTTGCTGAAGAACACCAAGGACCGATCATGCAGCGTTTGGGTGAGCGTCGCGGTAATATTCAGAATATGTTGCCAGATGGTAAAGGTCGGGTTCGCTTAGAATACTCAATCCCAGCACGCGGCTTAATTGGGTTTCACGGCGAATTTATGACTACTACTTCAGGGACTGGTATTCTAACGCACGTTTTTGATCATTATGGTCCGTTAGTGTCTGGGTTAGATAATGGTAGAAAGAGTGGGGTGTTAGTATCTATGTGTGCTGGTAAGGCTACAGCATATTCTTTATGGAATTTACAACCACGCGGAAAATTATTTATCGGACCGCAAACTGAAGTATATGAAGGGATGATTGTTGGGATCCATTCTCGTGATAATGATTTAGTAGTGAATGTTACCAAGGAGAAGCAGCTCACGAATATTAGGGCATCAGGCTCGGATGAAAATATCATCTTAACAACCCCGATCCCTTTGACTCTAGAGTATGCTTTAGAATTCATCAATGACGATGAATTAGTTGAAGTAACTCCTAAATCAATCCGCTTACGTAAGAAATACCTCAAAGAAATTGATCGTCGTAGAGAAGAGCGCAGTAAGGTTTAAAAAAAAAGCCTGGGTGATGAACCCAGGCTAACACCGAAAAAATAGTCCAAATTGGACTAAGTTTGTTGGAGATTGACTTTATTAATGCTGCCACGAGTTGCGACTACATAATGTAGGACATTATGTATAGGTCGTGTGCGATTTTTGCTATTCACTTTCTCATAATTTCCGATCCTAAATTACACTTAAGTAATACTATCTTCTACCTCCGGAGGTCCGCATGCTTACTTTGTATCCAGCTATTAAACCATATGCTGAGCATAGCTTGCGGGTGGATGATATCCATACCTTGTACGTGGAAGAATGTGGAGAGCCTACTGGCATTCCAATAGTTTTTTTGCATCCTGGGCCGGGATCGCCATGTGAGACTGATCATCGCCGCTTTTTTGATCCTAAGCTCTATCGTATCATTTTATTTGATCAACGCGGTTGTGGTCGCTCTACACCGCATATTTGTTTAGTGAACAACACTACTCAGGATCTAGTTGAAGATATGGAGAAGATCCGTAAGTTCCTGGATATTAAGAAGTGGGTTCTATTTGGTGGTTCATGGGGGGCAACTTTGGCTTTGTTATATGCTGAAGAATACCCACAATATGTGTTATCTATGATACTGCGCGGTACCTTTTTTGGGCGTCAAAAAGAATTAGATTGGCTATTTAAAGAAGGCGGTGTTTCAAAATTTTTCCCGGAACATTGGAAAAACTTTATTAATCATATTCCTGAAAATAAGCGTGATAATCCGTTACAAGCATATTATGATTTGATCCAAGGATCAGATGAAGTAGCGCGGATGGCTGCAGTTAAAGCTTGGGGATTATGGGAAGCTGAGTGTTCGACTTTGGAGATAAATCCAAACATCGAAAAGAAATTAACTAATCCGCATCATGCCTTATGTTTGGCTGCTATAGAGACACACTATTTTATAAATAATATTTTCATAAAAGAAAATCAGATTTTGGAAAATATCGATAAAATAACCCATATACCAGCAATTATTATCCATGGGCGCTATGACATGGTATGTCCATTGGAAAATTCTTATGAATTAAGTCAAGCTTGGCCGGAAGCCAAACTTGAAATAATACGGCACGCGGGGCACGCTGCCAGAGAACCGGCAATTACTGCGGCCTTGGTGCAGGCAACTAATGAATTAGCTTCTTAAGGTAGGCCTTGGGCTGCTAGTATCTTGCGAATCTACAGCTTCCCAACTATTAGCGCTGCTTGGTGATTCGCGATCACCAGTATGTTCTTCAGCAATCGCAAATAGTGTACTACCCTGTGCAGTTTTAAAACTAGCATCTGTTTCTTCAGGGCTTTGCCAAGGTACTGGTGTGCCACTTGGGGTCAAATCTGGAGTTGATTGCGGTGTTGCTGCGTTTTCAGCATCAAGTAATAATTGGTACAACGATTCATCCGGAGATTTAGATTTAATTTGTACCGCAAGTTTCGCTATATCGGTTGAAACAAATAAGACACTAGCGGTACATAATACAGTTGCTAGTATACCCAATGAATAAGTGTGGCCCGCAAAAAAGCTAGCAAGTGATCCAAGTTTAGTAATGCTGAACGCCGCTATTTGGCTTGTACTGGCAAATATGTTTAAGGCGATAGAAACCAACATTATGGCAGCTACTAATGCGATGCTTAATTTAATGAGAGCGACTATCTGATCTTTCCTGTCGTTTAATTCGCTCCGTAGACTATGAGCATCAATATCAGATTCCTTTGCAGATTGTGCTGCTAAAGCATGGATGGCACGAATAACCAATTCTTGATACCTACTTGCAGCTGAAGCTCTAGCTTCCCCAAGTTTTGCTCCAATAGTTTGCATTTGTAATCTCCATTTTTAGAAACGTGATATAGTCACTATAAATTTCTATAACATTCTTGAGTTTAATAGTCAATCACAATATATTTGTAAACATCGTTAAACTTAGGAAGAGTAATATGAATCCCTTTAAATTCCTGGTCGAAAAAATCATGCTATTTAGCTTGGCAACTATAGTCAGTGCCAGTGTGGTAGCGGATAACTCACAAAGCCTGGAGCAATCTCAAGAAATTAATAAACTAAAGCAACAAATTCAAGAATTACAAAATCAAGTACAACGTTTAGAAGCAGATCAGGCACAAACTAAATTATTCAAATCGCCAACTAGCAATCCTTCTAAAACTATAGATAATAAAAGCCATTATGGTATGGATAAATGTAAAGTCGTAGATGTGCATGGTAATGGATTGATTAAACCATATATGGCAGATTCTGGTGCAAATCTTGAAGGCGATCGCAATGCCTGGATTTGGGTACCGTACGGACAATGCAAGAAAATTAACCAAGGGGATTTTACTGGAGTTCCGCATGAGATCCGCAATAAAATCCACAGTAGTAATATTACTAATTCTGGATCTTATCAATAAAAATCTTGGGTGATGTGCTACGTTTTCTAGAGCATAACAAACCCATTTCGAATAATATCCACATTGGTATGGAAAGTAACAGTTGAGAGATAACGTCAGGCGGCGCCAGTAGCATACCAATTATTAATGCAATTACTATAATATGTTTGCGCTTTGCAGTTAATTGCTCTAGTGACATAATTTCTGTTTTTATTAGAATTTGTGTTAAAATTGGAATTTGAAAAGCAATGCCACTGGCGAACATAATAGTTACAATAAAATCTAGATAATCACCAATGTCAAACATTACTAATACACCATTTGGCGCAGAACTCGCAAAGAATTTCAAAGCGACGGGGCATATTATTACCCAAGCAAAGATCATGCCAATATAAAATAAACTCAAACTGGTTAACATTATTGGGTATATTAATTTTCGTTCGCGTAAATATAAGCCTGGCTTAATAAATTGCCAGATATGGTAAATTATAATTGGGGCACATAGAATTATTGATACTATCAAGCTTAATTTAAATGGTACCATAAATGGCGCGGTAACTTTGGTAGTTATAAGTTGGAGATTTTGTGGCAATTTGCTGATTATAGGCGTAGATATAAAAGTATAAATATCGTTGGCATAATAGAAACACACAGCAAATGCCAAGCCGAGAATCATACCGCATATAGTCAAACGTTTTTTAATTTCAATAAAATGCGGATGCAAGTTCAAGGTTGAGGATCTTTGTTATCGGTAGCTTCACCATTCAAAGCTTTTCTAAAACCACGCACTGCATGACCTAAATCCTCTCCGATGCTTCGCAATTTTTTAGTACCGAATAGCAATACAATGATTAGAAAGGTCAATAATAACGATCCAGGGCTAACGCTATTTAGCATGTTAATCTCCTATCCGAATTTTGGTAAGTTTCCAGCGAGAAAATGGAAATGCAAATGATCAATTTCTTGGCCGCCAGCGGCTCCGGTATTTATTATAGTCCTAAATCCTGGAATATTTAACTGTGCGGCTAATTTAGGTAATAAGCAAAGCATATGTGCCATTAATTTGGCATCCTCAACTTCATTAATTTCTTTGAGGCTAGTTATGTGCTTTCTAGAGGTTACTAGTAAATGCGTATCAGCTTTGGGACGTATATCTTTGAACACTACGACATATTCATCCTCATACAGAAACTCGGTGTTCAGTTCCCCATTACAAATTTTACAAAATATACAATCGGACATTTGTTACCTCAATAGAGTATATGTTAGCCATGCAGAACCTAGGCCAGCAACTAAAGAAGTTGTAGCCCCTAATAGAAAATAATACCAAACAGATGAATTTTTTGCAGCTAATGTAGTATCTGAATGATTAATAATATTTCCAGTCTGTGAGTTATTTTGTAGGCTTTGATAAATAAGACCAGGTAGATCTGGCATTTTTTCTAGCCAATACGGCGCGTAGCTACGTA
Organism: Gammaproteobacteria bacterium; assembly: GCA_020054325.1. GTDB lineage: Bacteria > Pseudomonadota > Gammaproteobacteria > UBA6186 > Azoamicaceae > JAGVLG01. The sequence continues at coordinate 18,669 of JAGVLG010000062.1, read as the reverse complement.
ATTTACGCATCAAAGAATTACCACCTATTCTGCTTTGCACCCAATTTTCTAAAAATGGTTTAGCAGTATTCCATAAATCTAGGTTTGGGTATAATTGTCGTCCCAGGCCTTCAACGCTTATTAATGTTTTTTGTAGTAATATTAATTGTGGTTGAATGTGCATATCGAAACGTCTTGCTGTCTGGAATAGTCGCAATAGGGTTTTACCAAATGAAATATCTTTTAAGGGTTTTTCAAAAATTGGTTCACAAACACAACGGATCGCAGCTTCGAACTCATCTATTCTGGTTGATTTCGGAACCCAGCCAGATTCAATGTGCAATTGAGCAACGCGTCGATAGTCACGTTTAAAAAAAGCTAGGAAATTTTCAGCTAAATAATGCTGATCTTGCGGTCCCAAAGTACCGATGATTCCAAAATCCAAAGCTAAATATTTTGGATTTTCTGGAGTTTCTTGCGAAACCCAAACATTGCCAGGATGCATATCTGCATGAAAAAAACAATCTCGAAATACTTGAGTAAAAAATATTTCTACACCGCGCTCAGAGAGTCTTTTTAAATCTGTGCCTTGTTCCTGTAAAGCTTTAATGTTAGAAACAGGAATGCCATATATTCTTTCTATAGTTAATACATCAGACTTAGTATGTGACCAATAAATCTGAGGTACATACAGTAAGTGTGAATTCATGAAGTTGCGTCGTAGTTGCGATGCATTTGCGGCTTCACGCATCAAATCAAGCTCATCATATAAACTTTTTTTAATTTCCAAAACGACCGCATATGGTTTGAACTGCCGCGCCAAACTCCAAAATTTATCTAAAATTTTGGCAATAAACATTAGAATTTCTATGTCGCGAGCCACATGCCTTTTGATATTTGGGCGTAGCACTTTTACAACTACTGCAGTGCCATCGTGTAAAGTTGCAGCATGTACTTGCGCTATTGAAGCAGACGCTAATGGTGTAGCATCAAAAGTTGCAAATAATTGTGAAATTGGCGCGCCTAGGGATTTTTCTATCATTACCTGTGCTTGCTCACTACAAAATGGTGGCACTTGATCTTGTAATTTTGACAATTCAGTGACAAACTCATCCGGCAATAAATCAGCTCGAGTTGATAATAATTGGCCGAATTTAATAAATATAGGTCCTAATTCTTCACATGTTTGGCGCAAACGAATAGCTTGCGATTGTTGTCTTCTAACAATTAAATTTTTAATCAAAGTATATTGAATAAAAATCAAACGATGTAAATTTTTAACAACTTGCATGTTGTTGCTTCCTACTACGTAAGTATTTTATTTTGGCTTCAAGTCTGTCAACTCGTAAACGCAGCTCGTCAATTTCCTGATGGAACTCGTTAACCTCGTATTTGGTTGGGAGAAATTGCATTTCATGTTGTAAGTATTCGGCAACCATTTGTTCAAGTGCGCTTGCATTAACTTTTTGATAATTGCGGATCCTTTTGATTGCTTGTACTGCGTGTACTGCTACTACGTCGCCGCTATATTTGGATAGCTCTTCTTCCCAATCAATCTGCAAATTTGCGAGTAGCTGCTGTAATTGTTGTGCGCATTCATAATCGCCGCGTATTTCTAGCTCTAGCTCAGTTATATTGACATCAGGTTGCACTAATAATCTTATCAAGCTAATGAAGCTTGCGTTGATATAACAGTTAGCTTCATTTGCTGAATTACGTTGGATGCTTATACCATTATCATTTATAATACATTTGAATTTAAGCAAGGGGAGATCCTGACATGCAAAAGCTAAGGATTTGCCCGCATTTTGCTTGAAAAATTTTTGTGCTTGTGGATCTCGAAGCAGTAAATTATTAATAAGCACGGCAATATTCAAATTTTAAATCCTTTATGAATGGCGCAGATCCCTGCAGTTAAATTAATATAAGAGCATCTGGTAAACCCAACGGATTCAAGCATATTTTGTAAAGTTGTTTGATCTGGGTGCATACGAATTGACTCTGCTAGATACTTATAACTAGCAGCATCATTAGCAATAATTTTACCCAAGAAAGGCAGCATTTTGAATGAGTAAAGATCATATAAGGGTTTAAGTACTTCTAGCGGCTTAGAAAATTCTAATATTACTACTCTACCGCCAGGTTTTAATACTCTAAACATTTGTGCTAATGCGATATCTTTGCGAGTGACATTACGTAACCCAAAGCCAATTATAACGCAATCGAAACTATTATCTGCAAATGGCAATGCTTCAGCATCTACTTGCGCGTACTCGATTGGCTTTAATAAACCCTTATCAATTAGTTTACTACGCCCTGCTTGCAGCATGGCAGCATTGATATCAGCTAGGATAACACAGCCTTCTTTGCCCACCTCGGGCCCTAAAGCAAAGCTTAAATCACCTGTGCCCCCAGCAAGATCTAATATTCTTTGTCCTGGTCTTGCATTACAATGTTGGATCGCGATTTTTTTCCAAACCCTATGAATACCAAGCGACATTAGATCATTCATCAAATCGTATTTAGTGGCGACAGAGCTAAACACTTCATCTACTAATTTGGCTTTTTTCTCGATAGGCACTTCCTGAAAGCCAAAATTAGTAGTTTGTTCCATATTGATCCCTAATATATAAGTTTTTTACAGTATAAAACGACTTAAATCATCGTCCTGACAAAGGTCACCTATTTGCTTATTAACGTAAGCAGCATCAATTCTAACAGTTTGTGCTTTCAATTCACTAGCCCTATATGAAATGTCTTCTAACAGACGTTCAATAACAGTATGTAAGCGACGCGCCCCAATGTTTTCAGTCTTTTCATTAATACGCCATGCTAGATTTGCTAAAAGCTCAATACCGTCGGCCGTAAAATCTAAAGTTACACCCTCAGTCTCTAACAATGCCATATACTGATTAGTTAAGCTAGCGTCAGGTTCAGTAAGAATACGTACAAAATCTTCTGGTTGTAATGCTTTTAGTTCAACCCGTATCGGCAAACGGCCTTGTAATTCTGGAATTAGATCCGAAGGTTTTGATAGATGGAATGAGCCAGATGCAATAAATAAAATATGATCAGTGCGAATCATGCCGTATTTAGTAGTGACGGTGCAACCTTCAATTAATGGTAACAAGTCGCGCTGTACACCCTCGCGGGATACATCGGCGCCATTACGATCGGAGCGTTGCGTGATCTTATCGATTTCATCTAAGAACACAATACCAGTTTGCTCTACGCGCTCAACTGCTTTAGCTTTAATTTCGTCATCATTGATTAATTTGCTAGCTTCTTCTTCACGTAAAATTTTACGGGCTTCTTTAACCCGCATTTTCCGCATTTTGGTTCGATCATTAGAAATATTTTGGAAAATACTCTGCAACTGACTCGACATTTCCTCCATGCCAGGTGGAGCCATAATTTCGATTCCAACCGCAGCATAAGAAACTTCAATTTCAATTTCTTTATCGTCTAATTCATTTTCACGTAGTTTTTCACGGAACAATTGTCGGGTCGCGGTTAGATCTTCACTTTCGGCTTCGGAAACCTTTGCTTTTGGTAATAAAGCAGATAGGATCCGCTCTTCAGCAGCTAAGTTGGCGCGTTCTTTTACTAGCTCCATGGCTTCTTCGCGAGTCATTTTAATAGCGACATCAATTAAATCACGTACGATTGAATCAACGTCGCGTCCGACGTATCCAACTTCAGTAAATTTAGTAGCTTCGATTTTTATAAAAGGCGCTCGGGCTAACTTAGCTAAACGACGCGCGATTTCAGTTTTACCAACACCAGTAGGCCCAATCATTAAAATGTTTTTCGGCGTAATTTCATTGCGTAATTTTTCATCGACGCGCATTCTACGATAGCGATTTCGTAACGCTATAGCTACGGCACGCTTGGCTTCTTTTTGGCCAATAATATGTTTATCTAATTCGGCAACAATCTCTTGTGGGATTAAATCTAAGTCGTTATTTGAAATCATATACTGCTTTCCAGTGTTTCAATGGTTCTATTATGATTGGTATAAACACAAATATCTGCTGCGATTTGTAATGCTTTGGTTACAATAGCTTCAGCATCTAATTCAGTGTTTTCTAGTAATGCTTTGGCAGCTGCTTGCGCAAAAGGGCCACCAGATCCTATGGCTGCTAAACCTTGCTCTGGCTCAATTACATCGCCATTTCCAGTTATTATTAAAGAATTTTTACTATCGGCAACACATAATAGTGCTTCTAAGCGGCGTAAAATTTTATCAGTTCGCCAATCTTTAGCAAGTTCAACTGCAGCACGGGTTAAATGCCCTTGATAAGTTTGCAGTTTCGCTTCAAAACGTTCGAATAAAGTAAAAGCATCAGCAGTGCCGCCTGCAAAACCGGCAATAACCTTGTCTTGGTATAAACGCCGAACTTTGCGTGCATTGCCTTTTAAAATTGTATTACCCATAGAAACTTGGCCGTCACCGCCGATTACAACTTTATTACCGCGACGTACACAAACTATGGTTGTGCCTCGATATTGATCCAATTTTAATTACCCTTCTTATTAGTTACTTTTTAGTATTACTGCATCATTTAGATCTAAGGCACTTAGTAAATGTTTTTGCTCTACAGCAAGGGCTTCATTTTTATAGGGGCCAACAACTACACGATGCCATAATTCACCACCTAACTGCGCAATTTGGATTTTTGCGTCCAAACCGTTTAAGGTTAGCTTGGCTTTGAGTGCATCAGCATCATCACGATTTTTAAATGATCCAGCTTGCACTAGATACTTATGTATGGGCATAGGGGCAGATTTCAAGTCTAAGATCGCAGGCTTGCTAGGTTTTTGAGTGTTAGTTTCATTACTATTTTTAGTTAATTCAGTATAAAAATCAAAACGAGGCTCTGGGATTTGTTTTGTAGCAATATTCGTATCTGTTTGCAGGTGTTTTGACTTGCCACTTTTTAGAGCTGGATTAACTGTTTTTTGCGCCGGTACGGCAGACTGGTGACCGCTAGCTTTTGCCGGGATTTTTAAAGTTATGTCTGAAGTTGAAAAATAGAAGAATACCACCGAAGTTAAAATAATCCCTATGAATAAACCGAGGGTAAAAGAACCCCAGTTCGGAATGCTTGGAATCATGTTTTTTAAGTCATCAAATTTTCTGCCCCCAGATTTATGGCGCTTTTTAGTAGCGCCTACTCTAAGGTAATGTCGGTTTATATTGTTATCCATAAATAGGCTGTTTTTCAATTATTTGCTTAGCGTAAGTTTAACATATACACGCAAGCCTAGGAATAAGCAGACAATGCTATTATAACTAGTTGAAATAGATTTTTATACTAGTTATAATAGGCATTATAACTATAACTGGTAGGCAAAAAATTATGCTAAATCGAAGCAAGGAAATTCAAAAGTTTATCTTGAATGTTACCCCAAAGCATCCAACTGATTTGGTTGCAACAACGATGCAGCATTTCAAAGTAACTTCGACCACCGTGCATAGACACATTAATGCTTTGGTCAAGCAGGGTAAAATAACAAAATCTGGCAATACCCGAGCTGCTCAATACTTTATTGCTAGTGATTTTTCTATGCGTAAAAATTACAAAATTGATCCCGAATTATCAGAAGATAGAATATTCTATGAAGAATTTGCCGATATTTTTAAAAGGTTAAAGCCAAATTTATATAAAATTTGTTCTTTTGGCGTAACTGAAATGATTAATAATGCTATCGATCATTCAGAGAGTGTTAAATTAGAAGTGACAACAAGATTTGAAGCACCATATTTGATAATTATTATTAAAGATTTTGGAGTTGGAGCGTTTAAAAAAATTTGTGATTATTTAAGGATTTCAGATCTACGAGAGGGTATTATACATTTAACCAAGGGAAAATTTACTACGGATCCAAGTAGACATTCAGGACAAGGTTTATTCTTTACATCGAGAATGTTTGATTATTTTTCATTACAAGCGAATGGTTTTAGTTTTACAAGAGATAATATACAAGAAGATTGGATGTTTACTAAAAGTGATGTAACTATAGGTACAGAAGTACGTTTAGTGCTGAATACTGAAAGTTGTATTGATATTGTAAATATTTTTGCAAAGTATCAAAGTGATGATTATGCATTTGATTGTACAGATATTTTGGTTGAATTAACAAAATATAATGAAGAAATGCTTGTGTCTAGATCACAGGCTAAGAGAATATTGTTAGGACTGGAGAAATTTAATGTTGTGACATTGGATTTTAAGAAAATCGATTTTGTGGGGCAGGGGTTTATAGATGAGATTTTTCGTGTTTTTAAGAATGCGCATCCACACATAACAATTAATTATATAAATGCTTGCGATGATGTCAAGTTTATGATTAAACGAGCTATATAGCATAAAGAATTGTATTAATTAATACATATCTAACGGATCAACATCTATGTTCCAACGTACACTTTTTGCTACTTTCTGCTCCTCTATCTTGGGAGTAATTATTGCTAATAATTCTTGTAAAGTCTTGCGCTGTGCGGCTTGCAATAACAATTGTGCCCGATAAAAGCCTTGACGTTTTTCCATTGGAGCCGCAATTGGACCCAAACAAGAAACTTTAGGCTGATGTTGTATTAATAATTCTTTAATAAATTGTAAAAATTGATTGGCTTTACTGGGTTGTTTAGTTTCGGCTCGAAATAACACTTGATAACTGAATGGCGGTAGATTAGTGAATTTTCTTTCCTCCAGCAGTAACCTCAAAAATTCATGATAGCCTTTATGTATTAGTGTTGTTAGCAATGGATTATCTGGGTGGGTTGTCTGTAATACTACTTTACCTAATTTAGTGCCACGACCGGCACGGCCTGCTACCTGTGTAATCAATTGTCCTACACGTTCTGTAGCACGAAAATCAGCGCTAAATAACGCGCTGTCTATATCTACAATAGCTACTAAAGATAAATTTGGGAAATGATGCCCTTTGGCTAGCATTTGTGTGCCGATTAAAATATTAGTTGTTTGATCATGTACTTTATCAAGCATTTCTTGTAACTGCTTTTTATTATTAATCGAATCTCGATCCACTCTAGCAATATTAGCATTTGGAAAATGCATCTTTAAACTGGCTTCAATTTGTTGTGTTCCCAATCCAACAGTGTTTAGGCCAGGATCCTTACATTCCGGACATACATCAGGAATATAAGTTTTTGCTTCGCAATGATGGCAACGTAATATCTTGCTGTTGTAGTGAAAAATCATATTGCTATCGCAACGTTTACAGCTTTGATGCCAGCCACAATTGAAACACATTAATACAGGTGCGTAACCACGCCGATTTAAAAATAACAGTACTTGTCCTTTATTATCCAAATGTTGTTTAATTTGTGCCAGTAAATTATTAGAGATTCCGGCCTGTAATTGCTTGTGACGCACGTCAATTATTTCTATTTCAGGCTTTACAGCTTTGCCTGCTCTTTCAGGTAATATTAAGTGCTGGTATTTTTGTGCATTTACATTTTGCCATGTTTCTAAGGATGGGGTCGCAGTACCTAACACTACAGGACAGTGTTCTAGTTGAGCTCGTTTCAATAACAAATCTCTTGCAGAATAACGGAAATGATCTTGTTGCTTAAAAGACAAATCATGCTCTTCATCAATAATGAATAATCCGGGATTTAGCAAAGGAGTAAAAGCTGCTAACCTAGTGCCCAAAATTATTGGTGCTACACCGGCTTTTGCTTGTAGCCAGGCCATCGCACGCTTTTTTTCGCTTATTTGTGAGTGTAATACAGCAATTGGTGTTTTAAAGCGCTCTTCAAAGCGTTGTAGTGTTTGTGGGGTTAAATTAATTTCTGGAATTAGCATTAAGACTTGCTTTTGTTGTTGTAATGCCGCTGCGATTAGCTGCATATATACTTCAGTTTTACCGCTTCCTGTTACTCCATCTAGTAAAAAAGTTTTAAACGTCCCAAAACTGCTCTGTACGGCAGCAATTGCTGTTTGCTGTGCGTTATTTAATTCAAATGAATTAGCAGTAATTATAGTTTTCGGGATTGTAGTTGCAGGAATTTCTAAACTTTGTTGTTTACGTAACCAGCCGGGTAATGCGGCATCAAATAACATACCGATAGGATATTGATAATAGTTACTTGCCCAGTGCAATAATTCTAGTAAAGATGTTGAGAATAAAGGCTGTTGATCTAAAATTTGTGTTATTGGCTTTAATTTTTCAATTGCTAAAGTTGAGGAATTTTTTAGATCCAAAATTATACCGATGAGTGTTTGTCTTCCGAATGGAACAACAACTCGCGCGCCAATGACTGGAACAAAATTTATATCTTGTGGAACTAAATAATCAAAGGCGCGTCGTAATGGGCTGGGAACCGCAACGCTAACAATAACATTAGTGGATGGTGGGCTTGATTTCATTTAAGCCCTTATTGTCATCGTTATTAGTTTGCATAACTGTTTGGGTCATAGACCGCGACCGTGAATTAACGATTAATTGCACTCCATCCATTTCCAGGACTCGTTTTAATAATACTAGGTAATTTCGTTCCATGCGCGCAATTCTTTCATGTGCTTGTTGTAACATTTGCTTGTAAGAGTTCAAGTCAGCACCGACTTCTTTTTTTGAAGGAGTTTTAAATTGTAAACCTTTAAGAATTTGCTTCACTTTGGAAAATAAACGCATTTACAACATCTCTCTGTTTTACTGTTTCGGCATCATACCATAGTCAATCCAAAAAGTAAAGCTGCGCAACTTACTATTCCTTGGCTTCATGGTTTTTAAATTGATTAGTGGTATCATGATGCATGTTCCGCCGCAAAAAGCGTACTGGGCGTTTGCTTTTAACGTTTTCTTCTGTCTCATCAAAGAAATCAGTGTATACACTCTCAATTTCTTCATACAAGGCACTGCCTTCTTCCAGGTTACGACGTCGAGTAGACAATCCACGGATGCTAACCACTTTGCGATTCCGACCTTGCTTTAAAGTTATCATCGCCCCAAGCTCAATCTCTTTACTGGGTGTGGTCTTTTGGCCATTATATAAAATTTTTCCTAGTTCAATTGCAGCCCGTGCTAATGGGCGAGTTTTAAAAAACCTTGCAGCCCAAAGCCACTTATCAAGGCGTACTTTTAAAACTTTTTCACCATTTTCATCTACTGACTCATCATCAAAAGTTACTAAAGCTGGTTGTAAGTTTTCTTCCTGAGGTGCTATTTCAAAAAATAGCTGAGATTTATGTTCCATCATGATCATTATCCAAGAGCAACTTTAATTCGAGATATGATACCTGAATTATTTTCATTGAGCTAATTTTTTATTTTTGCTCAGTAGTAATTTAAACAACTTTGCCTGTGGATAACTTAAAACTACGTATTACGGTGCTTACAAACTAGATATTTAATATTGGTCGAATTTTGTAACTTAGCCAAGAAGTGTTGCGCTTCCAACTTGTGGATAACTATGTGAATAAATATCTTATTTTTGTGCAGAACTTGTTATTAAGCACCAGCAAGAACTCAAGCTTAAGCTGCATGGCACTTAATTAACCACTTGATTTAATTATACTTTTTGTAGTAGAGCGAGTTTTATGATGGCAAGTATCTTACAAATTAATTAGAAAATAGTCTGTTGTCTAAAGTCTTGAAATTTTGTGTATAAGTTTGCTTTACAAATTTTCGCTATATGTAAGTTATACCGCACATACCAAAGCTATTAGGGTATAGTTCGCTAACCAGCAATTAAGAGTGGAGTATTAAGCTGTGGATAACTTTGTGAATAAACCTAGAGTAAGTGAGAGCCTGGTATTATTGTGCTATAAATAACAGAATAATATATAAAAATCGGCATAATAATTATGACCCAAGTCCAACATTATCTTTTACGCGCACTAGCCTTTACTGTCGCCGCTATATTTTTATACATACCAGCAAATTTATATCCGTTTATGACTATGAAGTACGTTGGGGTATATAAAGAAGCGACAATCTGGGATGGAATTCAATCTATTTACGACAGTGGTATGTGGATTACAGCAAGTATAGTATTTATGGCCAGTGTAATAATTCCAATTTTTAAACTAATAGCATTGTTTTTTATAATTGTTACTACATATTTTAATGTTGCAAAAAATGCCCGTACCGCATTATTGGTGTTAATTGACATAATCGGGCGCTGGTCAATGCTAGATATATTTTTAGTTGCAATCATGGTGGCATTGGTTAAGTTTGGTAGTTTTGCGACAGTAACGGCAAATGTTGCAAGTTATTTATTCGGTTTTGTAGTTATATTTACGATGTTGGCTTCAGCAACTTTAATTGAGTGTTTTGAGGAATCGCCAATATGCGAAATATAATTCTAACCTTGATGATTTGGATTTTAGCATTTACGGCAATTACCGCTGGTATAATATTATCGTATGATTGGTATCGCCAGCATGGCGTTGAAATTCAAATAACATTCAATGATGCTTCAGGTTTAGTTCCTGGACAATCTAAAATTATTTATCGTGGCGTTGCAATTGGTACTGTAAGGGAAATTGTATTAAATTCTGATGGCTCTCCAATTTTAAAGGCAAGAATTTCGAAGCGTGCCAGTAAAATGCTTGGTAAAGGGAGTAAATTTTGGATAGTGCGACCTGAATTGGGATTAAATGGAGTAAAAAACCTTGGTGCTATATCAACTGGAAATTATGTTGCTATTGATCCGGTTGCAGGGCCAACTACATATCAATTTTATGGCTTAGAGCACGAACCTAATGAAGATGAAGACGGATTACATAGAGAGTTCTTGCATATTGTATTGCGGGCAAAAGCAGTCAGTGGTATTAGTTCGGGGACGCCAATATTATACAAGGGCTTAAATATAGGAGAGGTAACCAGTTTAAGTGTTGCGAAAGATCTACGTACTATTTTAATTAAGGTAATAATTGCAAAGGAATATAAAAATCTGATTCGTAAAAGTTCTTATTTTGGAAATGTTAGTGGGTTCCATACTTCATTTCATTTATTTGGTGGCTCAAATATTGATGTTGATTCAGTTAAAACTTTATTAATTGGTGGCATATCTCTTTTTACCCCAAATTTAGCAGTAGCACCGGCTAGAAATGGCGATGTATTTAATATGTTAACCCCTGAAGAAATGCGTGAAAACGATTAATTATTAGCTTTTTCCAAAGCTTGCATGCGTCGTGCCGGATTTCCTAGAACAACGCTGTGTGCTATAACTTTAGAAAATACGGTTGCTCCAGAGCCAACTGTAGCATTGTTTTCTACCGTAATGCCTTGCAGAACTGTTGCACCAGAACCAATTAAAACTTTATCGCCAATATTTGCTGCACCACCAATTTGCGCTCCAGGGTTAATTTGGGTAAAGGCACCAATAATAGTTTCGTGTCCAACCCCGCAATTAAAATTTAAATAAGTACAGGTGCCAAATTTTGTATTGGGGGCGACAGTGCAATTTGGCGCAATGATTACCCCTGCTGCACTACTTAAGCTATTAGCAACAACGCTGCTAGGATGAATAAAATTTGGAAACTCAAAGCCTTGTTGAGTCAATATCTCAAACATTTTATATTTAATGTTTGGATCAGCAATTGCGATTGCCGCAAGTTTGGTACCAGCTAATTCAGGAGTGACGTCTAAGTCATAATGTTGTCCAGGCAAATTGTATTCGCTATGCTGCATTGCGTTTGTGCTACAATAACCAGAAATTTGATTTAAGTTTTCGAACCATGCGGTAAATTCACGAGCTAAACCGCCAGTACCAACTACCATAATTTTTTGCATTTATTTGCCCTTAGCCGCGTCATGCTGTGCTATGAAAGCGGCAGCTAAATTGCCGGCGGAACTAAATATACCGCGTGATTGTGAAATTGCAGTATCGGTGCTCCAATCAAATTTGAAACCCAAATCTTCAGCAAGTTCTTCTAATACTAAGCATAATTCGACTATTTTCATAGAGTCCAACAGGCTGTCATATCCTAATAATACTACATCATCCGTAATTTTAATTGCTGGATCTGGTAATATGGATGCTATTGTATTATAAACTTGCTGTTTTAAATCCAAGCTATTTCTCCTAATGGTTGATTGTTATTGGATGTATGATGTCATTAAAGTCAGTGCTCGCAAATTTCGTAGCTTCATTACTAGCAGCTATTATGGTTAAACCAAATTTTGAATATAAATCTGCTACTAAAATGTTCTTATTAGATTTAACATACTCAGCACTAATTTGGTTAATATTATTATTGCGAGCCCAGCCAATAAAATGCTGATATATTGCATACTCTACTTTGCGGTTTAAAACTCGGCATGACATCAAAAAAGTATCAATATGCATACTCGCAGCATCACGGATTGCAATTAGTACACCTATAATCCCAGAATCTCCAAATTTATCTTGTAGTTGATAACAATAGGCGTAAGTGCCTGGGAGATTAATTAAGTGCATTACATCTTGTACTGTATGCCTCTTATTAGTTAAATTAAATTGATTGGTTCGGTTTATGAGCGATACGACGCGCTGGATGTTGCTGGGATCAATCTGGATTGGGGTTAATTGCATATTTAAAGCTTGTAAGTATGCTTCCGGATCTACGCTATTTGCGAAAGCTTCGCGTTTAACATCGGCTTTGTAATATGTGGCCCGATCTAAATCTTCTTGCGATAAATTTGGGATTACGAACATGCCAGAATTAATGAGAGTTGCAATTCGATCGGCAGGGTCATTTGGCATTTCTGGCACAATTAATGTCGGCAGGGCACATTTTGTTTCGGTTCTTTCATATACAGAATCGTCAATAAAACAAATTGAATCAACACTTAATTTTAATTTTCGGGCTATATCCCCGATGTTTTTACTTTTAGCTTCCCAGTTGGCAACAAAATATACAAAATCTTCTAGTTTTAATAACATTTCATCCCGCTGCAAAAACGGAGCCTGCGCATCTTCTAAATTATTCTTACTAACCACACAAAGTGGGATCCCTTGTTGGGATAAATGCTTTAGTAGGAATTGCATTTGAATGTAAGGATGTCCTTCAGCATTTACATCTAATAATAAATTATCTACCCCATCTTCACCAACAACGCCACCCCAAAGAGTATTATCGAGATCAACAACTATCGCTTTGACGCTTGGTTTTATACATTTTGCTATAATATTTGCGGTATAACAGGATAAGTTTGCTACTGCATTCGGATGAAATGGTAATTTCGACAGGCCCCAATAACGAGCTGCATACCAATTAGCACTGCCTAATTCGGTATGTATTACTTCAGGATCGATAAACAAAACTTCAGAAGGTAATGTTTGCAATAAAGTATGTTTAGCTTGTAGGTATTCTTTGTATAGCGGCGCGTAATAGTCCCGACTTATTTGCATTTGTTCTGGTAAAATTAAAAGTACTTTAGATTTATTGGTTATTAAGTGTTGTACAATATTGTTTATGTTTGCATAGTCTAAATTATAAGTAGCAGTGCCACCTTTAGTTGCGGCTAAACTTGAAAGCCAGACTACCCAAAAGTCTGCCTGTAGTGAATTTTGTTGCGCCGTTTGGATCCAGCTGCCATAATCGATATTCTTGATTTCGGCATTAATGCCAGCTTCAGCTAAGCTGACTTTTAGACCTGGTAACAAATACTCGGTATTACAATTACCGCCAACGGCAATGCTAATGGCAGTAGCAGCAGGGTTATTAGTTAATTCCCGAAGTTTTTTGCTTAAGCTTAGATATGTAATACTCATCGCCGATCCAGTTAGTTAAGTTTCTTTATAGTTTGATTGTTACTGGGGTTACTATAAGCCTAAAAGCTGCGAGGTTCAAATTATAGTCGTCGCCATTTGGATGTATGCATTGTTGCAGCGCCCACTCACAGCAGTCATATGTTATACATACACCCCTGCTGGCTCGATTCGCGCTACCCCTAGCCTAAATCCAAATGGCTTAGACTTATACTACAGAGACAAAGTCATTTCTTGTCGCTGTGTACCTGGATGCGTTTTGCGGATTGCTTGGTTACCTTAGGGATAGTTAAGGTTAATACCCCATGGTCGCACTTCGCAATTATGTCATCTTCTGCAATGTTTTCAGGCAAAGTAAATTGACGGTAGAATTTTCCGAAGGATCTTTCGGTACGTGAATATCCTTCACCTTCTTCAGTTTTTTCCGCTTTGCGTTCACCTACAATCGACAATTGATTGCCCTCTAGAGTAACATCGATATCTTTTGGATCTACACCAGGAATGTCTGCATATACTATATATTTATCAGCTGTCGATTTGATATCGACTCTAGGGGCCCAGGTAGAAGTTCCTGTTGACCAATTAGGATCTAACAAATTACTTAGTTCTTCATTTAAGGTATTTAAAAAATTTACAGGCGATTTGTATTTTATGATGTTCATAAGCAACCTCCTTAATTCACTGTATATTTTTGTTAAATAGTGATGGATTTTTAGAAGTCAAGTCTTACGATTAAAAACCAACGGTTCCCGCTTAAAAAACGACCTAGCTCGCGCGCGGTTTTGATTGTGATATCATGTGATGAGTTTAAGTGTATTTCCATTTTTTAGCGGGAGTTGAGTGTTGAATGCCAGATATTAAAATATGCTGTGTTGGAGCAGTTAATCTTGATAAGATTTTGACTTTTAAGGAAAGTCCAGAGTTAGGAAGGGATACTTCGGCGACTACGCAAACTTCTGTAGGCGGTGTAGCATGTAACGTGGCGCAGCTGTTAAAAAAATTTGGTGCTGGTGTTGCCTTTGTTGGGGTGATTGGTGCCGATCTTGCCGGTGAATTTATTTTAAAAAATTTGCGTTCCGCAGGGTTAGATGTTGAGGGAATACAGCAATTAGAAGGTGCCAATACAGTAACTTATACCGCATTGCACCGACCCGATGGAGAATTGCATATTGCTGCCATTGATTGTGATATTTATGATACTGCGTTTATGGATCCTTTAATTTTACTTACAATGCTTCAGAAAGCTGAACATTTTCAGCACTGGGTAGTCGATAGTTGTTTTCCGAGTAATGCATATCAAGCTTTATTAAACGTAATAACCGCTAAAAATATTAGTTTGCATGTGGTTATTTCCTCAATCAATAACATTGATCAGATTAGAATTTTACTGCCACATACCAAAATGTTATTTGGTAATGTTGCTGAAATTTTATATTTAGCAGGTATTAAAAGAAATACTCGAGATGATATCTTGCAAGCATTAACCAAATTACGCGAAATTGGCATAGAAACTATTTTCGCTACAGATGGCGCTAATGGTGTTTATGCAAAACATTGCGATAATAATTATTATGTTGAAGCGGTTCCAGTAACCAAGGTTATTAGTGTTAATGGGGCTGGAGATACTTTTGCTGCTGCTACTTTATATAATTTATTACAAGGAATTGAAATATCTGCAGCAATGACGATTGGTGTTAGAGCAGCGGCAGCACGTATAGCAGGCCTACCAGTTGTTGCTAATGCTGAGTTAACAGCATCGTTTGAGCATAATATTGGCACTGGCCATAGAATGAGTTTTGTTTAATTATGCATAGAAATTTGCTGCGTAATTTGTTAATAGCTTATACGCCACAAGATCAGCATGAACAGCAAGCTAAAATTGCTATGTTAGATTTTCTAAATCAAAATCCGACTTGTTTTAATCGCGATTTGCAAGCTGGGCATTTTACTGCTTCTTGTTGGTTATTAAATCCTACTGCTGATAAAGTGTTGTTAACCCAGCATGCCAAACTTGGAGTTTGGTTACAATTAGGCGGGCATTGTGATGGCGATAGCAATATTTTAAATGTCGCATTGCGCGAAGCTGAAGAAGAGTCGGGATTAAAAAATATTGTGGCAGTATCAGATCAAATTTTTGATATCGATATACATAAAATTCCAGCGCATAAAAACGAAGCAACGCATTTACATTACGATGTACGCTTTTTGCTACAAGCGCAGGGAGATGATCGAATTACTATTTCTGATGAGTCAAAAGATTTGCAGTGGTTTAGTAAAAATATGGAATTATTACCAACCCGAGAAACTAGCATTTTACGCATGTTCAACAAATGGTTGGCAAGCTACCCCTGAATTTCGCACGTAGCGTACGAAAATTGGACTTTTTCGATGCTATATATTAAAATTTCGAACGTAGCGTACGAAATTTAATGGTAAATTATATGCATATACACCGAAATCAAAAGCAAAATGCCGCCCGCTTATTAAAAAACTTTCCGGTACTAAGTTTGATTGGTCCCCGACAGAGTGGCAAAACAACGTTAGCCAAGGAGTTGGGGCAGGGTTGGAAATATTTTGATTTAGAAAGGCCATCAGATTTTAATGTTATATTTAGCAACCCTGAGGCTTTCTTTGAAGAAAATTCTTCACATGTGATAATAGATGAAGCCCAAGAATTTCCTGAAATATTTAAAATTTTGCGTGGAGTTATTGATTCACAACGCGAACAAAAAGGTAGATTCATTCTAACGGGCTCGAGTAGCCCTTTACTATTTGAACATTTGTCAGATACGTTAGCTGGCAGAGTTGGAATATTAACCATTCGTACACTTAAAGCTAATGAATACTATCAAAAACCGATTAGTGATTTTTATGAAATATTCAAGTCAGAGATACCTAAACAAAATATTGAATTCTCTCCTATGGACATAACAAACCAACAAATGCGTTATTGTTGGCTATACGGCGGTTATCCTGAGCCCTTATTACGGCAAGATCCAGAATTTTTTAGCGATTGGTTTAACAATTATAATAACACTTATATTAATCGCGATATCGCAAAATTATTCCCACGATTAGATCGTCGCGCGTACCAAAGATTTTTGAGCACCTTAGCAGGATTATCAGGCACACTAATTAATAAATCTGATTTAGCTAGAGCCATAGAGGTAAGTGAAGGCAGTGTGCGCGAATATTTACAAATAGCTGAGCAAACATTCTTGTGGCGTACTATTGATCATATGGCTCATTCTAAACTAAAGTCGATTGTAAAGCGGCCGAAAGGATATGTTACCGACAGTGGAATACTAAATCACCTCGCTAGAATCGATACAATCGATAAACTTTTAGCATCACCACAAGCAGGTAGAAATTTTGAATCTTTTGTTGTTGAAGAAATAATTAAAGGTATCGAAGCAAGTAATCGTGGTAATGTCGAATTTAGTTATTATCGCACAACTAGTGGTGCTGAAGTAGACTTAATTGTTGATTGTATGGCGGGTAGGATCCCAATTGAAGTTAAAATGGCCTCTGTTGTTCCGGCTAGTCAATTGAGATCCTTGAATCAATTTATATTGGATTACGATTTACCATATGGCTTGTTGATCAATCAATCTAATCACATCGCTTGGATCACAGATAAAATTTTACAAATTCCACTTGGAAAAATTTAGAACTCAATTTCTGTTTCGCCATGCTCGTATATTAAGCGCACTAATAATACCCAGGAATTTTTAAAGCTGCCACCTGGTGTAACGAAGTATTGTACGTCTGGTAATACTAACTTCCAGTTTTTAGACAAATCAAACAGATAATTAGCTTCGTAAAAAGTTTCATTGTGTTGTAGACCTTGTAGCCATACTTGGCCATAGCCAAAGTTCAAACTATCTTTAGGTCTTACATCATATAAATTTGATACTGTTAATGATGCTGCGACTGAATATGGCACTGCAAGATCTTTGTCTTGCGCCATGCCTGCTTGAATGGTTGCCCCAAATTTTGGACCACGTCTACTGTTCCAAGCGACTTCAAAGCTACTATACAAACCGTGCTGTGAAGTTAATAACCAGGCATCGTGCGGTTGATATTCCCATAAACCAAGGGTAAAAATATAGTTTTCAGCACTAGATGAGAAAATTTGCAGATCATATTTTAATTCGCCGATTAAAAAGAAGCCCTTGCTAAATGCAGTGCTTTGATGCTTAGGATTGCCTTGGTATATCGCAGTTTGTATTTGCAAGTTATCAAATGAATATGCCAATTCACAACCTAAGCCCGGGTAAGGATATGTTGCTAGTTGTACATTGTAAGATAAAGCTATGGTGTTAGTGAAAGCGCTGTTCATTAAATTATCAACCGCAAGCTTTACTTGGTTAAAGTGTTCATCAATATCCATAATTCCGGCGCGTAATCTGAAGCCTTTGAATTTTTGTTGATAATAGAGATCTGATAATTTAATTTCAGGGACCCCAGTGTAGCCACTCGGGCCTTGGATTGATCCATTATAAAAAAAAGGATAGTTATTTTGCTGGATCCCTAAAGCACCTAATGTAAATTGCCCATTGCGCCATAGATGTAATGCATCAGTTTGCACCGATGCAGCTAAGTGGCCGGCTAAAGTGTATGTAGATCCAGTTTTAATGCCACCGTATAGATTTGAGATATCTTCTGCTACTGCATAGGCATCCCAAGTAATGTCTTTTGAATTAAATGCTAAGCTAGCTTGCGGGGCAACCAACCCAAACAAAACTATACAATGCAGTAAAGTATTCAGTTGTCGATTTAACATAAAATTTGCTGACATGAATGATATTAGCAAATCTTAGCATATATTACGCAAGTATACTCTAAGAACTGTGCAGCGCCAGCGGTTCCCGCTAAACTCTTGAATTCTATAGTGACTACGGGTCCTGCCGCTGCGGTCTTGCACGCTTCGCATCCTGCTACGCTAGCAAGACTGCCAG
>JAGVLG010000006.1 GCA_020054325.1 Gammaproteobacteria bacterium | reverse complement strand
TCTTGCACGCTTCGCATCCTGCTACGCTAGCAAGACTGCCAGTCACATCCGTGTGACTGGCGCTAGCTGCATGCAGCTAGCCCTTATACATGCTCGCTGAAGCTGCGCGTGTATAAGGGATCCGCCTTCGCGTCACCCGTAGTGTAGAGTCAAATTAGTGTTCAGCAATGAAATGTTGATGGGATTAATATTACCGCTACTATTCTCTGCTCTCTTTCACAGCTAAATTATGACTACTCAAATCTTTAGAAAATACATGGTGCCCGTCGCCAGTTGCTACAAAATACAAATTTTCACCAGCAGCGGGATGCAGTGCAGCTTCTATGGCACGCATACTAGGAATTGCAATTGGAGTTGGCGGTAAACCATGCCTGGTATAAGTATTGTAAGGAGAGTCATTTTTTAAATCATTTTTCAGAAGTGATCCAGAAAAGTCAGAACCCAACCCATAAATAACGCATGGATCTGCCTGCAAGCGCATACCTTTTTGTATACGACGCTGAAATACTCCGGAAATTTCTGGAAATTCAGCATATATACCAGACTCTTTTTCAATGATTGAGGCTAATATCAATGCTTCATATGGCGATTGCAATACAACCTGTGGCGCCCTAGTTTCCCAAGCAGCTTTTAGCTTTTGTTGCATCGCATTATAAGCACGACGTAGGAATGCTACATCCGTAGTATCTGCAGTAAAATAATACGTATCTGGCAAGAATATGCCTTCTAAATGTGTTTCGGGGATCGCTAATTGTGCTAAAATTTCTGATTCTGTTAAACCTTGTAAGGTATGTCTAATTTTTGGGTTCGCATTCAAGGCTTCAATAACATTAACCGAGCGCCAACCCTCAATAATAGTAAAAGGATATTGCTCAACTTCGCCACGTACTACTTTGCTAAGCAACCCCGACAAACTGGTGCCAGGCTTAATTTTATATTCGCCAGCTTTAATAGAGGTTTCGACTCCTAAACTAAATGCATACCAGCGTAATAACCCTGGCAACTGTATAATATGATCCTGCTGTAATTGCTTAGCTAATTTTTTTAATGAAGTGCCAGGTTTGATTTGCAACAAATAACCATCTTGCGCAATCGGCAATGGGCGTTTTTTAATAGCGTATACAAAATAGGCGCCAAGGCTAATCGCAAAAAAATTGCAATGGAAAGCGCGACTATAACCTGTCTAACTTTTGAAATTGCATGCAATCATAAATCCTTTTAATCAGTAAATTTTTTAAACACTAATGAACCATTAGTACCACCAAACCCGAATGAATTCGAAATGGCGACATTAACTTTGGCCTTCCTTGCTGTATGTGGCACATAATCTAAATCTGCCCCTTCATCCGGATTATCCAGATTAATAGTTGGCGGCACAATTTGATCATGTATAGTTAATACCGAAAATATTGCTTCAACTGCACCAGCAGCCCCTAACAAATGCCCGGTCATCGATTTAGTAGAGCTTACCATAACCTTTTGAGAATAAGCACCCAATACTGCTTTTACAGCATTGCTTTCTTCGATGTCACCAGCCGGGGTTGAGGTCCCGTGCGCATTAATATAATCAACTTGGTCAACATTAATTTTTGCATCTGCTAAACCAGCTTTAATAGCCTGTTGGGCACCAACTCCTGACGGACGTGTTATGTGAAACGCATCGGAACTCATACCAAACCCAACTAATTCAGCGTAAATTTTAGCACCACGACGCTTAGCGTGCTCATATTCTTCTAGGACTAACGCACCAGCACCGTCACCTAATACAAAACCATCGCGATCTTTATCCCAAGGGCGACTAGCTTTTTCAGGATCATCATTACGTTTCGATAATGCTCGCGCTGCTGCAAATCCTGCAATTCCTAACGGGGTACTAGCTTTTTCAGCACCACCAGCAATGATAATGTCAGCGTCGCCATAAATGATGCTACGCATTCCTAAGCCAATTGCATGGGTACCAGTGGTACATGCAGTTGCCGGCGCCAAAGTTAAACCGCGTAGCCCAAACATGATCGATAATTGCCCAGAAATCATGTTAATAATTGCACCAGGTATAAAGAATGGCGTGATCCGCCTCGGGCCAGATTCTTTCAGAATGTTAGTCTGTCTTTCAATGGTATCTATACCACCAATACCAGATCCCATAATTACCCCAATTCGATCTAAATCTAATTGTTGTAATTGTTGATCTATACCAGAATCTTTAATTGCTTCGACTCCAGCGCCGATACCGTACTGCACAAAGGTGTCGTATTTATGAGCTTCTTTGCTTGTCATAAATTGCTCAGGATCAAAATTCGGTACTAAGCCCGCAAATTTAGTGGAAAAATCAGTAGTGTCAAATTCAGTAATGTGACGCACACCGCTCTTACCAGCAACTGCATTTTGCCAAGTAGTAGCAACATTTAATCCCAAAGGACTAACCACCCCTAAACCAGTAACAACAACTCGACGCTTTGTCACGCTAACCCCCAATTATTTTTCTTCTAAGGATCCAACACGGGTTGCGATATAATCGATAGCATCTTGCACTGTTAGAATCTTTTGCGCATCTTCATCTGGAATTTCAGTTTCGAAATGCTTTTCTAATTCCATTACTAATTCAACAGTATCTAAAGAATCCGCACCTAAATCACCACTAAATGATGCTTCTGGAACAACTTGCTCTTCTTTTACTTTTAATTGTTCAGCAATAATTCTCTTTACTCTATCTTGAATGCTCATTATTAAGCTCCCCTTCAGTTGAAAAAAACTAATTCATCAACATGCCACCGTTTACATGTATGGTTTCACCCGTAATGTAACCAGCAGCATCTGACACTAAAAACTGTACTACGGCAGCGATATCTCGCGCTTGCCCCATTCTTCCCATTGGAACTTGTTTTAACAATTCCTCTTGGTACTCCGGTTTCATATTCTTAGTCATATCTGTTTCAATAAATCCTGGCGCCACGACATTAACAGTAATACCGCGTGATGCAACCTCATGCGCCAAGGACTTACTAAAGCCAATCATGCCAGACTTAGCCGCTGCATAATTGGTCTGACCTGGATTTCCTACAAATGCAATAATTGAACTTATATTTACAATCCGGCCCCATTTAGCTTTTAGCATAGATCTAATGCAAGCTTTGGATAACCTATATATCCCAGTTAAATTTGCAGATATAACTTGCTCCCATTCTTCATCTTTCATACGCATGAAGAGATTGTCAGCAGTAATCCCAGCATTATTAATTAAAATACTCGGCATACCAATCGTATCTGCCATTTGTGTAAATAAATCATCCACACTTGCTTGCTTAGTAACATCGAGTATCATACCAGTTGCAAATTCATTAATTGCTTCAACCCCAGCTGCAGATGTTGCAGTACCAACGACTACAATTCCTTGCTCTGCTAATTGCTGGGCAATTGCTTTGCCGATGCCTCTGCTTGCACCAGTTACTAAAGCAACCTTTTTTTCTAGCATACCTTCGCTCCCAAACTTTCAGTAATGCTGTGTGCCGCAATATCAGGTGCTATCCTTTTATTTAGGCCGCATAACACTTTACCAGGGCCACACTCAATAATTTCTGTAATACCCTGCATAGCAAAGTATTCAATTGTCTCAATCCAACGCACTGGGCTATACAATTGCTTTTGTAATGCTGTGCAAATTCCTGTTGCATCCAGATGCGCCACAACATCGTAATTATGAATAACTGCAACTTCTGGTTTTAACCACCGCACTTTTTGCAAATCTGCAAAGAACTCTTCAGCAGCATTGTGCATCAACTCACAATGTGAGGGTACACTTACCGGTAACATTATTGCCCGTTTCGCACCCTTATCTTTAGCTAACTCAATAACTTTCTCAACCGCCGCCGTAGCCCCAGCAATTACTATTTGCCCAGGTGCATTTAAATTTGCTGCCTGTACCACGCCGTTTTCTGTCATTAGCGCGGCTTGAGTACATAAGTCATTAACCTGCTGCAGTTCTAACCCCAATATTGCCGCCATTGCCCCTGTACCAACTGGTACAGCAGTTTGCATCAACTCACCACGCTTTGCGACTAAGCGCAAGCCTTCAGAAAAACTTAATGCTTTGGCACAAACTAAGGCAGTATACTCGCCAAGACTGTGTCCTGCAAGTAGCTCTGGCTGAATATTGCTCTCTTTTTGCCAAATTTGCCAAGCAATAAAACTAGAGGTCAATAAAGCCGGCTGGGTATAGGCAGTTTGCCCTAACTTTTGCTGCGGATCCTTAGCTATTAGCTCGGCCATATCATAACCAAGGACGTTACTTGCCTCGTCACAAACTTCTTTTACGATACTTGGATATTCAGCCGAAAAGTTATCCAACATACCAACAGACTGTGAGCCCTGCCCTGGAAATACAAATGCGAGTTTTGTTGTCATAAAAATATTCCTTTAGGCTAGTATCTTACCAAGGCGGAGCCCCACGTCAACCCGCCCCCAAAGGCTTCAAATAGCAAGTTATCGCCCCGCCTAATTCGGCCATCTCGGATTGCGACGTCTAAGGCCAAAGGAATTGAAGCAGCAGAGGTATTGGCATGTTGATCTACGGTAACAATAACTTTTTCTAATGGGATGTCTAATGATTTAACCGTAGATTGAATAATGCGGATATTTGCTTGATGTGGTACTACCCAATTTATATCACTTGGTTGTAATTTGTTTGCGTTTAATGCGGTCTCTGCAACCTCACTTAACCATTTCACAGCTAATTTAAAAACTGTATTGCCTTGCATACTAACATACTCTTGCTCGATGTTATTATGTTTCAAATATAATACGTCTTTATAACTGCCATCTGCACCCAAATGCGTACTTAATATACCAGGCGTATCTGATGCTTCTAATATTAACGCCCCAGCACCATCACCAAATAAAATACAACTGCTACGATTGGTCCAATCTATAACCCGTGACATAGCTTCAGTTCCAATTATAAGAACTTTTTTTGCAGCATCATTGCGGATATATTGTTGGGCAATGCTTAAAGCATAAATAAAACCACTGCAAGCTGCTTGTACATCGAATGCAGGGCAATTTGGAATATTTAATTCTGACTGAACTAAGCATGCGGATGAGGGAAAAACAAAATCAGCGGTACAGGTTGCGACTATTATCATATCAATATCTTGGGCTGATATTGCCGCAGCTTCGATTGCTGCTTTGGCAGCCTGCACTGCCATGCTAATAGTATTCTCAGAATCAGCAACAATATGTCGTTGCTTTATACCAGTACGTTGTGTTATCCACTCATCACTAGTATCAACCATTTGTGCCAGATCATCATTTGTTAAAATTTTCTCTGGTAGGTAACTTCCAGTACCACTTATTCTTGCATATCTCATGCTAATTTTTCTTCCCCGAGCGTTGCAGCCACACTAGCTCGAATTTTTTCTGGCACATTCATTTGTACTTCTTTTACTGCTTTGTCGATTGCTGATGCAAAAGATACCGCATTTGCGCCACCATGACTCTTTAACACGACTCCCTGTAATCCTAATAAACTGCCGCCATTGTATTGGTTAGGATCACTGCGCATAAATACTCTTGTTAAAACTGGTTTGCTTATAAGTGCAATAAGTTTTGTGAACCAATTTCGTGAAAATTCTTCTTTAGCAAAGTGCAAGATCATTTTTGCAACACCTTCACTAGCTTTTAAGGCTACATTACCCACAAAACCATCACATACTACTACGTCGACACCACCTTTATATATATCATCGCCTTCAACATAACCAATGTAATTAATATCTGGCATTTGGCTGATTAATTCTGCGGCGCGCTTTATTGAATCGGTACCTTTAATTTGTTCTGAACCAACATTTAACAACCCAACCTTGGGTCGTTTGATCTTGGTGGTAGCCGTAACAAGAATTGAACCCATAACGGCAAATTGCAATAGATGCTCTGCTTGGCACTCCACATTAGCGCCTAGATCTAAAACATGCGCCACGCCATCTCGCGAGGGGATTGGAAATAAGATTGCTGGGCGATCAACCCCGGGTAGCATTTTCAAAATAAAACGTGCAATAGCCATTAAAGCGCCAGTATTTCCAGCACTAACACATGCTTGTGCAATGCCATCGTGTACCAAATTAACAGCAACACGCATCGAAGAGTCACGCTTACTGCGTAATGCTACTGATGGTAAATCATCCATAGCAACTACTTGCGTAGTATGCTTAATCAATAACCGCTTTTGATCCCAATTCGGATCCGTTTTATCTAACGCGCGTCTGACCGCTACTTCATCACCAACTAATATTAGATCTAAAGCAGGGTGTTCCTTGAGTGCAAGCAATGCGGCGGGTATGGTAACTTTTATACCTGAATCCCCGCCCATCGCGTCAACGGCAATGCAAATTCTGCTCAAAGTATTAATCTCTAAATTATTCTACAGTTTCTACTTCAGCCGCATTTTTGATAACTTGACGACCACGGTAGTAACCATCTGGAGTCATATGATGACGACGATGTGTTTCGCCAGATTCTTTATCTACCGAAAGCGTTACGGTGGTTAAAGCATCGTGCGAGCGACGCATATCTCGTTTGGATTTAGTCTTACGGTTCTGTTGTACTGCCATCTCACTTATCCTCTGCCTGCTGGCTGTTTTTATTAACGTTAATATCCTGCAAAACCCTAAATGGATTTGCGAAATCCGATCCTGCCTCTTGCGCCTTGGTAAGCGCTACACATTCCGGGCTATCAAACTCATGCAACGGCACAATAGGTAGAGCTAAAATTAGCTCGTCTTCTATTAGCTCTATTGGATAGAGTTTGCCATCCGCAGTATACACTGCTTCATAGCTAGAAGGTAATGCTTTCGCACCAGCATCATCATTTACTGGACTAACTACAAAGTCCGATTCGATACTTTGCTGAAATTCCTTTAAACAACGTTGGCAGCGCACAGTTAATATACTACCTAACTTACCACTAATAACGCAATAGCCCTCAGCATCTGTTGTAAATACAAGCTGGTACTTAATTTCGCCAGATTCTGAGCTTAACAGCTTTTTTGCCCGATTTAAGTCTGCCACAGCAACCTTGTCTTGCAAGGCTTGTCCAGTTTTAGCTAGTTTGTGGGGATCTATAAACCCGGGAATGCTATTGTTCATAAGTCGGTTATCATAGCTTTGACCGGATCGGAAGTCAATTTTGGTCTGAGCTTATAGCCCTGGGTGTGGGTGATGTAACTCTAATGCCTGCTTTGTAGCGATTACTTGCTCGACTGCTGTTCGCATCGAAATATAGGCATTGATAAGATTTTCTGGAGTAAATTGAGGTGAGGATGGTGAACTGACTAATTGTTCACTAATCTTCGTTTGAAGCAGGTTGAGCATTTTTTTAGGATCTGAATCCCTAGTTTCCAGAATATCTAACAATGCAACTATATCCTTTTCGCGATTAGCAAAGTACATTGGTGAATCTTTATGAAATGGTGCTGCTAAGTTATCCGCGACTATTTCCGGACCAGGGCCTGAGTAAAGATAAATATAAGAACTTCTAACCAGGTTACACAAGGCTTGAAAATACTGTTGTTGCGCTTGTTCAAGCGGATCCGACTTCAGATCTGCGTCAACTGATTTTAATTTTAAACTTTGCTCGAATAGATATTGTAAACTTGGATTATTAACCTGTGGAATTTTAAAGTCTGGGTGTTTAGCAGCGACAATTGCACCAATATTTTTACCATGTAAAAGACAATCTTGCGCAATTGGATCTTTAATTGAACTTGCCACTGCTGCAATTTCGGCTTTAATGGAAGCAAGATCTTTTTCTGAAGCCTGCAGCAACATTATAAATGCTATAGCGCATTGATAATTAATTTCTTGTTGTAAATCGACAGATTTATTCTCTGAAGATGATCTCTTTAATGATAAACGACGTAACAGTGCCGCTGGTTTTGAAGGTTTAATTACCTTAATATTTTCGGATCCTGGTTTAGTATTTTCATCGGCGTTCTGCAACGCAATTAATTTTTTTATTTTATTTAATTGTTCAACAAGTTCGCTTTTGGGGATCATAATATTCACGCTGTATTTAACTTTTCAATTAGACTAAATACAGCGCAAAAAATTCTGTTTTTTTGCATAAGGTTAAAAATGTTAATGAAAATCAAAGGATTGCTGTAATTACAAGCTCATCCTAACTTCACTTCATTTAATAAACCATGCACTTTCTTACTGAATTTATTACTTAACTGGTTAAATATACTCTCTTTTGTGTTGAATTCCACCAATTCAGGGGCTTTAATAACATCGCGGGCTACTGTATATGGATCGCCGAAATCATCAATTAAGCCAATATCTTTAACTTGCGCTCCTAACCAAAAACGACCGGAAAACATATCTTCAGTGGCTTTTAGACGATCGCCCCTACTCTTTTTAACTAAATCGATAAATAGCTGGTGTGCAATTTGAATATTTTGCATTACCATTGCATCTTGTTTTGGATTACGTGGTGCAAATGGATCTAACATATCTTTGTTATCGCCAGCATAATAAGCGCGGCGCTCGATACCTAATTTTTGCATGGCATCAACCGCACCAAAAGAACTAAGTATCACACCAATTGATCCGACAATACTCATACGATCAGCATAAATTTCATGTGCAGCGCAAGCCAACCAATAGCCACCAGAAGCTCCAGCATCTTCTATTACTGCATAAAGCTTTTTATTTTGATGTTTAGTTTTTTGATACTCAATTTCAGAATAAATTTGTTGTACTTGAACTGGGCTACCCCCAGGACTATTAATGCGCAACATGATTGCCTTAGCTTGTGTATCTGCAAAAGCAGCCCGAATTGCTGGAATTAATTTTTCAGCACTATTTTGACCATCGGCTGCAATTTCACCATCGATATTAATTACGGCAGTGTAAGGTTTACCTGACATGCCAAATTTTAGTTCTTGCTTTTGGGATACCATGTACATGGTTAGTATCACAATATACCCAAGCACACATAATTTAAAAAAAATACTCCAACGGCGTTTGGCACGCTGTTCCTTTATAGTCATTTCGAGCATTTTATTAATTGTCTGACGTTCCCATGACTGTGATTCTGTGTCGCTCATATATTATGTTTCCTTACATTATAAAAGTAATTATAGGTTATTTATACCAGCTTCCCATGCTGCATCATATGGAGCTAATACAGCAATCTCTTCATTCGTTAGCGGGCAGGTAAAAACTAATTGTCTGGCATGTAAAAACATCCGCTTCAAATTCATTTTACGCATAGTCTGATTAAACTCTTTGTTACCATATTTATCATCTCCGATAATTGGTACCCCGCGATATGCAGCATGCACCCTGATCTGGTGTGTCCTTCCCGTTACTGGTTTAGCCTCAAGTAAAGATATATTGTTGTATCTTTCAAGGAGTCTAAACTCAGTTAATGCCACCTGACCCTCAGTTTCATTGACCCGAACCATGCGTTCACCGGACTGCAAAGTAAATTTCTTAAGCGGAGCATTTACCTTGAAATCTCCCGCCACATAACCTTTAACTAAGGCATGGTAGGTTTTCTGCATCTTGCCGCTACGTAACAACTCATGCAAGGCACGTAGCATCTTGGCAGACTTTGCAACCATGATACAACCTGAAGTATCGCGATCTAGTCTATGTACTAATTCTAGATGGGATTCAGTAGTTCTTAAAGCTCTTAGCGCCTCAATCAACCCATAACTCACACCACTGCCACCATGTACGGCAAGTCCAGCCGGCTTATTCAGGATAATCAAATCTTGATTTTCGAATAACACTGCATTGGTTAAATCTAACTCTTTAAGTTGTTGCTCTGAAAACTGTTTGCTTCCGACATTTTCAATTTTAATAGGAGGTACCCGAATTATATCTGCGTCTTGTAATTTATAACTGGGTTTGATTCTTCCTTTATTCACCCGAACTTCGCCACGGCGTAGAATGTTGTATATCTTTGACTTAGGTACCCCTTTGAGTTTATTGAATAAAAAGTTATCAATTCTTTGGCCGGCGCCAGAATTTTCGGTAACGTTTAAAAGAATAACCTTGGTACCAAGTTCTTGTTGCATATACATCACTTATTTTTCAACTGCTACCGGGTTCATTATATGTTGACCCTACGACAATAATGCTGCGGTAGTCCCCTTAGGAAGTTAGATAGTAGCATTAGTGAGCCTATTGAGCAATTAATATTTCATGGTGAAGTGATTTCATAATGATTTCCACTATGGTCGTAAAAATGAATTTGCTTCATCCTATCAACATTATTTAGTGCAATATTAAGTAAAATTTTTCAAATAATTTCCTGAGATGTATACATATATGTTACTAATGTGCTATTATGAACTATGAGGTTATAGAATATATAAGCCCCGACGGCAAAAACCACTTTGCAAAATGGTTTGAATCACTCGCATCGTGCGTAGCCGTAAAAATTGCTAGTGCATTACACAAAATGCGACAGGGGAATTTTTCTAACTCCAAGGCATTAGGCAATGGAGTATGGGAGTTCAAAATAGATGCTGGCCCAGGGTACAGGATTTATTATGGAAAGGTCGATAAAACCGCTATTCTATTGCTAGCTGGCGGTACTAAACATGGGCAAAATAAAGATATAGCCCTGGCTATTGAATTATTAAAAGAATATAAGCATAAAACTTTGCATTAATTGAGGAAATAATAATGCCACTTACAAGAGATTTTAGAGAAACGATACAAGCAAGAGCACTAAAAGATCCTGTGTTCCGTATAGGTTTACTCGAAGAGTCAATAAATGAATTCTTAGCCGGAGATTTAGAAACTGCTAAAGGTCTTCTTAGAAATTATATAAATGCAAGCATAACATTTGAAGCGCTTGCAAAAAAAACTAAGATAAGCAACAAAAGTCTACACAGAATGTTTAGTGATAAAGGCAATCCAACTACCAGCAATTTCTGCGCCGTTCTTCAAGCAATACAGAAAATTGAAGGAGTTAATATTGGTGCTAAAATTAACCACTAATAAAACCACTTGAATTTTTAGCAATATTAAAAAAGTCCAAACTTGCATCATAGGTTTTGCTCTGCACCCCATACAGACCTAGCATAGTGTGGTAAAGGTTATCATGCGATAATGTTTGTTGTTCTAAGGTGGTGAATTTGCTGCGATCTACCACAAAATCATCACTAAACCACACGACAAATGGAATATGTGTTTGCTCTTTCGGTGCTAACCAATACGGCATAGCATGCAAGTAGATACCATGCTCCCCTAAAGACTCGCCATGATCAGAAACGTAAATCATCGCAGTTTGGTATTGGTCATTATGCTTTTCTAACAAAGTGATCACTTCATTTAAAAAATAATCAGTGTACAAAACAATGTTGTCGTAAGTGTTTACTATTTGCTCATTCGTACAATCTTGTAATTCATTAGATTTACAGGTTGGCGTAAATACTTCAAAACGTTGCGGATAACGCTTGTAATAAGCTGGGCCGTGGTTACCTTTTTTGTGAAGCACAATCAATTTATCCTGCACCTCATCTGTAATGTGCGCGGC
The DNA here is from genome assembly GCA_020054325.1 of Gammaproteobacteria bacterium. Lineage (GTDB taxonomy): Bacteria > Pseudomonadota > Gammaproteobacteria > UBA6186 > Azoamicaceae > JAGVLG01. Next base: position 1,288 of record JAGVLG010000006.1, on the reverse strand, counting down.
TAAATTTTGCAACAACACTTCATCTAAGCACTCCCCGTCCCTGCAGTAATCTTGATCTTTGGCATTGTTTAAATCTTCTACTGTTACCCGATCGCAAACATTTTTGCAACCACTATCGTTGTCACGCCAAACTACTTTTACTTGCGATTTTTGCAAAATGTCTAGTAAATTCTCAGTATAGCGTCCCTTAGTGTAGTTAAAATCTGCTCGCTTGAAACTTGAAAACATACAAGGCACCGAGACTGAGGTTTCTGTACCGCACGAATAAAATTCTTTAAAACTATATACATTCTTTCTTAATGCAAGTAGTGGATTGGTATTACGCTTGTAGCCATTCAGTGCGTGATTAATAGCCCGATCCGATTCACCAACCACTAAAACTATTAAGCGTGGTTTGCTTAGTTGCCGCGCAATAGATGGTGCTTCATCCATAATTTGAAAAGCTGTAGTCACATTTGTACCAAGGTGTTGCGCAATAAATTTAGTTAAAGAATATACAGTGCGCACTGGATTAATATAGTAACGCACCTCTTTATGATTACGTAAGAACGAAGTATAAGTTTTATTAAACAACAACACATCCAGCAACAATAGTATTAATATAAGTGTAATGTGCAGCAATTTATTTTTTAAGTTAGTATAACGGATCTTGAGCATACTAATTAATATGCTAGGTACGATGGCTAAGCAGGTTATGTATAACAGTAGTTTGAAGCTCAATAAATCATGGATTTCATTACTATCGGTCTCTACTAAATTTACGAAAGAATATGAGGATATGACATAACCAAAACTATCCATTGCATAGGCGCTAATAGCTGTTAATGTTAGCAAGACTATAACTACAGGTTTATAAACAAACGGCCAACTTATTAAGGTTAAGCAAAAGTAAAACAGTCCCCATAGTAGTAGCAACATTCCTAGTGCAAATGGAAGGTTTTGCATGGTTAGTGGGTAAGCTACCAAAAACTGCTGCCAAAAAGCCGCGTTACCAAAAACAAGCAGAAAAGTCGCTACAATGGCATTTATGGTACTGGACTTTAGACTGAAATTACGCCAGAGAGCGTTTAACATTTTATTACTTCTCAATTTATAAAACCCAATAACCATTTTGAATTTAGGCTAAGCGCAGCTCGAATTCATGATGACGGCTATATTACCTGTCTCTTTCGATAAATTAAACTAGGTACCCTGTCGTGGCAAATTAGAAACTTCCTGTTTTTAACCAGTTAGAAACTTCCGCTTTTTAATAAATTACTGGTTAAGGGAATCATACATGTAATCTTGC
>JAGVLG010000085.1 GCA_020054325.1 Gammaproteobacteria bacterium | reverse complement strand
TATGTCTATAGACTATAGCTACAACAAGTCTATTGAATTTATACCTCGATTCTTGTTAAGGTTGAATATTCGTAGCCACTTGAATACTTAACTTAAAAAAATTGATATGGATCCTAGCATGAGCACCGAACCAGACTATAAAGATACCCTAAATTTACCTACTACCGATTTTCCGATGAAAGCTAATTTAGCACAACGCGAGCCTGAGATTGTGCGGCAGTGGCTAGAAGCAGACATATACCACAAAATGCTAGCTACTAGAAATAAAACCAAGTCATTTTTGTTAAATGATGGCCCACCCTATGCTAATGGCGATATTCATATCGGTCATGCATTAAATAAAATTTTAAAAGACATCGTAGTTAAATCTAAACATTTGAGTGGTTATTATGCGCCCTTTATCCCGGGTTGGGATTGTCATGGTTTACCAATAGAACTGCAAGTTGAAAAGAAAATTGGTAAAGCTGGAGCAAAGGTTGATGCCAAAACTTTCCGAGAAAAATGCCGTGAATATGCAGCCCAACAAGTAGACATCCAACGGAATAGCTTCAAGCGCCTTGGAGTATTTGCTGATTGGGATAACCCATATTTAACGATGGACTATAAATTTGAGGCTAACATTATCCGCACTTTAGCTACTATTGCTCATAACGGTTATTTGAAACGCGGCGATCGCCCGGTGCATTGGTGTGTCGATTGTGGTTCGGCTTTAGCGGAAGCTGAAGTAGAATATATGGACAAAACTTCCGATGCAATCGATGTAAGTTTCGTTGCGCTCAATCCTAAAGAAATTGCCAAAAAATTCAAGACAGATAGCACTAACCCGATAGCAGCGGTTATTTGGACTACTACTCCATGGACTTTACCCGCAAATCAGGCTGTGGCAGTAAATGGCAAATTAGAATACTCTCTGGTGCAGTTTGGCGATATCAATCTTATTTTAGCTAGCGAATTAGTGACAACATCCATGGCGCGTTATGGTGCGGATCCACTTGCGTACAGCGTTCTTGGAACTTGCGAGGGGCATTTGCTTGAAGGACAATTATTACAACATCCTTTCTATGATCGCACCGTACCAATAGTTCTTGGTGACCATGTTGTAACTGATGCTGGTACCGGATGTGTACACACTGCCCCAGCACATGGTTTAGACGACTATTTGGTAGGACAGCATTACAAATTGCCGATGGATAATCCAGTTGATGGCAATGGTTGTTTCTTTGCCCAGGTTCCATTAGTTGGCGGACAACATGTCTTCAAAGCTAACGAAGCGATTATCAACCTGCTTAAAGAAAAACAAAATTTATTAGCGCATAGTAAATTAACACATAGTTACCCACATTGCTGGCGTCACAAGGCACCATTAATTTTTAGAGCAACGCCACAGTGGTTTGTAAGTATGGAAGCCAAAGGTTTGCGAAATAAGGTCTTAGAAGCTATTAAAACCGTTGCTTGGATCCCGCAGTGGGGTGAGGCCAGAATAAATAACATGATTGCAGGGCGGCCAGATTGGTGCATTTCGCGCCAAAGAACTTGGGGAACTCCTTTACCATTGTTAATTCATAAAGAAACTGGCAATTTACATCCGCAATATCTAGAAATAATAGAGAAAGTTGCCAAGTTAGTTGAAGCCAATGGCATTCAAGCATGGTTTGATTTGCAAGTCAGCGATTTGGTTGCTGCAAATGAAGTATCACAATATGAAAAATGCCAAGATACTTTAGATGTATGGTTTGATTCTGGTGTAGTGCATGCCTGTGTTGCGGATCAACGCTCTGAAATGTCGAGTCCAGTAGATCTATATTTAGAAGGTTCTGATCAACATCGCGGTTGGTTTCAGACTTCACTGCTATCTTCCGTTGCAGCCAAAGGTGCAGCACCATATCGTCAGGTTTTAACCCACGGTTATACAGTAGATGCTCAGGGACGTAAAATGTCAAAATCTTTGGGTAATGTCATTGCACCAGAAAAAGTAATGCAAACTTTAGGTGCGGACGTATTACGCTTGTGGGTTGCAGCAACTGATTATCGTTCTGAGGTCCATGTTTCCGATGAAATTTTAAAACGTACCAGCGATTCATATCGTAGGATCCGCAATACTGCTAGGTTTTTATTAGCCAATTTACATGGCTTTGATCCAGCGCAACACATGGTGCCGTCAGATAAGATGTTATGGCTCGATCGCTGGATTGTAGATCAAGCACGTCAATTGCAAGAAATAGTATTAGAAGCATACGATAAATACGAATTTAACGTGATTTATCAAAAAGTACACAATTTCTGCTCCATAGATTTAGGTAGTTTCTACTTAGATGTTATTAAGGATCGGCAGTACACTTGTAAAACTGATGGCATTGCGCGCCGCTCTGCACAAACAGCGTTGTATCATATTGCAGAAGCATTAGTACGTTGGATCGCGCCAATTTTAAGTTTTACCGCGGAAGAAATTTGGCCTAACATCCCTGGTAAACGCGCTGAATCGGTATTTTTAACCGAATGGTATACAAATTTAGCAAAACTACCACAGAATGTAGCTTTGAACGATGGTTACTGGCGCAATGTATTACATGTAAGGGACGAAGTAAATAAAGTTTTAGAAGAATCGCGTAAGGAAGGAGTTATTGGTTCTGGCCTAGAAGCTGAGGTAACCTTATATTGTGATGCAGCATTGTTAGATCAATTACGCAAACTGGAGGATGAATTACGATTCATCCTAATTACTTCACAAGCTTGGACGTTACCAATTACTGAGGCAACCGAAATTGCAGTAAAAACTGAAATGCCAAATTTAAAGGTTGCAGTAAAGTTTTCCGAGCAAGAAAAATGCCAACGTTGTTGGCACCGGCGTGATGACGTAAACTTGGATCCAAACTATCCAAATATTTGCCAGCGTTGTGTGCAAAATATTAGTGGCGAAGGAGAGCACCGTGTTTATGCGTAGAAGGCAGGCAATGCGTTGGCAATATATCGAGCTTTTGGTGATGCTCTGCGATCAGCTTACTAAATGTATGCTACACGATTTGTTGAATATCCAAAATAAAATCCATGTGTTACCACATTTAAATTTTACGATGGCGCATAATCATGGTGCAGCATTTGGCATCCTGGCACAGGCTGGTGGCTGGCAGCGCTGGTTTTTTGTTGCTGTTGCGCTAGTAGTTATAGCCATTGCAACCATTTGGATGCAGCGACTTAAGCCTGATGATAATTTAACTGGTGTTGGTATCGCGCTAATTACTGGTGGTGCATTAGGCAATTTAATCGATCGCATCCGTTTTGGTTATGTAATAGATTTTATTGATTTTTATATTGGTAGTTGGCATTGGTTTACTTTTAACATTGCCGATATCGCTATTTGTGTTGGTGCGTTATTTATAATCTTGAAATCATTCTCAACCAAGCCCAACTAGTGGCAATCGGCTGGGTAGATATCACTCATTTGTGACATTAAGGTAATAATCGTACAACCAGTATCATTGGCTTGAGATTTACCATTTACGGCGGTTGCTACTAAAGTATAATTGTCATCGTCGACGCGGTTATATGTAATCGTATAGTATTCTTGCGGCGATGTGGTAATCAAAGTTACTTGTCCTGAAGTTGGTAAGATCCCATATTGGTATTTATAATTTTCAACTGTAAGTTGATTTTGACGCAGCGTATTAATTGCATCGTTGCGGCGCGCTTCTACTAAATAGGTTTGGTACGATGGCAGGCCGATTATGGCGAGCAATGTTACTATTGCTATTGCAACTATTAACTCGATTAATGACAAACCGTCTTTATTTTTCATCTTAATCCTAACAATCTGCATTAGATATTTTTATTACACCATTCTGAGTTACTTCAACCACTCTTGCGTTATTACCTGTACAACCAGTGGGCGCAACATTAAAAACTCTATAATAAGTTCCGCCATAGGCTGAAGCATAGCTATAGCTCCAATCCCATTCGCCGCTGCTATAGCTAGAACTCCAAGTCCAGCCACTACGCGTTGTTGCTGGGTTAACATTTGCAAAACCCATAGGATCAAAAGTAATTGGGGCGGAAATATTTGAAGTGATTACGGCACTGCCACGATTACTAGTGTATTCTAAAACCGGCCATCCGTCTGCAAAGTCTTCAGTCGCATTAAAATCTGGATCTGTAAAAACTTTCCAAGCAGACCAATTAGTTGTATTTTGGCATGGATATTCTTCAGTAGATTGGCTTGGTGCAGTAGTTGGATTAAAGCTGGAACTAATAGGGCACACAGTTACTGGGATCCCCAATCTTATAGCCTCGCCTTTGGCTAGACGTAATGAAGATACTAAACGATCTGCAGCTACCATAGCTTGATTATTGCGGACGAAATCCGAAAAGCTTGGGATTGCAGCAGTTATTAATAGTGCAACGACAACAATTACAGTCATTAATTCAATTAATGTAAAAGCATAACATTTATATTTACCAACAAGTTGTCGTTGCTGCATTAGCTACTGTCCCCGCACTGTTTCTTGATTTATGTTCGCCATTTTCAATATAGATTACCCGACATGCTGTATCTGAGCATTGGCCTTTGGTAGCATTAGCAGAAGAGCTACATGATGTTAAAGTGTCATCTACTGTTGCTGTAGCAGATATGGTGTATCCAGATGAACTAGTATCAATAGTTATTCTGTAATAATTTCCATCGCTTAATATCGGTGTAGAACTAGAGCTTTTATAATTCTCAAACTGAGTTAAATCCAGATCACTGCTTGTAAGATTATCTTTATTATTTTCTGCCAAATAACGTTCTACAATAGCTTCTGTGCTAATTAAAGCAGAACGCGCATCATCGCGTCTGGATTCCGTCTTTAGGCGCGAGTAACTAGAATACCCCAGTGTTGCAAGAATACCGACGATTGCTACGACTACTAGCAATTCCATCAACGTTACCCCCCAAAACTTATGGTGTAATATCATGTCTTTCCTGTATATAAGTTTTAACAGCTCTATTAAAGTATAAGTTGTAGCTTGGAAGATATCTGTCTTTTGTAGAGATATATGTGAAATGGCCATTAGAGTAGGTCAGGCCATTAGGTTGTACTGTCACGCTTTGTTGCGAAAAGCCGCTCTGTTGCAGAGTAATGGTAATATTAGAAGCAGACGGCACTTTAAAACTATAGAGCTCGCCAGATTTAGCTACTTTAACTAGGATATTCCCCTGCCAGGACCCCACGCAACTAATCCCGTTGTAGCTGGGACATACTTTTACATTTTGACGATACTTAATTGCTAAGCTTCGGGCTAGGTTTAGGCAGGTTTGAATTTGATTTAGATGTATGTGGGCGTGTTGCACAAATAATAGTTTTTTACAAATACTAAAGCCACTGCAAGTAATTATGGTGACAAGCGCAGTTACGAATAGAAATTCCAATAAACTAAATGCAAGAATATTTAACATTAATTCAGATTAATGCTAACGGCTCCTCAAAGCTATTGCTAATTTATTTATGATTTACTCCTTACTTACCAGCACTGCGGGCATGGTCTTTGCAACAGTATGGCTTACCTTCAGCCAGGATTGCATCTTTTTCTTCCACATATAGATTACACAGACTGCATTTGACCATGGGTTTGTGAGCAATGTTTTGCGAACGATTAAAGCCATTAAAATGCTGATCAGCAGCATGCCTTACATTCGTCATGATTTTAGAAAAGTGCGAAATCACCCTAATGATATACCATAGAATGACTGCGAGAATTGCTATTAATATAATACGAAAAATCATAGTCGCTTATTGTGCCCTTTTTTACGCCAAAAATAAATAGACGGAAAGCCTTTGCTGTGCTAATTTGCTAAATTTAGTGAAATAAAGTATCTTTCTTAGCTAAATAACATGATATCAAGTACAGGATCAAAAATGCAAGATGTAACGCGTACAATTTATGCCGGAGAAATTAGTGAAGCACACATTGGGCAGCAAGTCACAGTCTGTGGTTGGGTGCATAACCGTCGCGATTTTGGCGGTGTGAATTTTCTAGAAGTTCGGGATCGCAGTGGTTTAATACAGGCAGTTGTTGGTCCTGAGACCCCATCTGCATTTGAAATTGCAGCCCGGGCGCGCAAAGAATATGTGGTGCGCGTGATTGGAACGGTGCGTCTTCGTCCTGAGGGCACTATCAATGCTGAATTACCAACTGGTACTATTGAAATCGGCATTAGCCAGATGCAAATTATAAGTACCACAGTACCATTACCATTTTATCCGGACGATAACCAAAATGTTAGCGAAGAAGTGCGTTTAAAATATCGTTATATCGATTTACGTCGTCCTGAAATGTTTCGGCGTTTACAAATGCGTTCTAAAGTAACTAGTTTCTTTCGCAACTTTTTAGACGATCGCAACTTTTTTGATATCGAAACCCCAATTTTAACCAAAGCAACTCCGGAGGGGGCGCGTGACTATTTAGTGCCAAGTCGCACCTATCCAGGATCGTTTTTTGCATTACCACAATCGCCGCAATTGTTTAAACAATTATTAATGATTGCTGGTATGGATCGTTATTATCAGATAGCGCGTTGTTTTCGTGATGAGGATTTGCGTGCCGATCGTCAACCCGAATTTACCCAGCTTGATATGGAATTTTCGTTTATGGACGAAGCAGGGATCATGCGTATTATGGAGCAAATGATCCGTGAACTATTTGCCAAGATTTTAGATGAGCACCTGCCAGATCCATTTCCAGTAATGACGTACCAAGCAGCAATTGAGAGTTATGGGATCGATCGCCCCGATTTAAGAAATCCATTACAGTTAGTTGAAATAGCGTCATTAGTAGCTAATGTTGAGTTTGCATTGTTTGCTGAAGCCGCTAATGATCCTAACAGCAGGGTAGTAGCATTATGCGTACCAGGTGGGGCAGAAAAATTAACTCGCAAATATTTAGATGATTTACCAGACTTTGTAGCTAAATACGGCGCTAAAGGCATTGCATATTTAAAAGTAAACGATATAAACAAAGGCCGGGAAGGTTTGCAGTCTTCATTACTTAAAAATATTAGTGATGATCATGTAATAATGAGCATCTTAAATAAAGTAAATGCAAAAAGTGGTGATTTAATATTCTTTAGTGCAGGACGCGCTAAGATCGTAAGTGAATCTATGGCAGCACTACGCAATAAGCTTGGTGTAGATCTTAATTTGTTGCAAGGTAAATGGCAGCCACTCTGGGTAATAGATTTCCCAATGTTTGAGTGGGATGATAATGGCCACCGCTGGTCTTCGGTACACCATCCGTTTACAGCACCTAAGGTAGCTACGGTTGCAGAATACCAAGAATTAGCTGCGGTAAACCCCGGTAAAATATTATCTAGGGCGTACGATTTGGTGCTAAATGGCACTGAATTAGGCGGTGGTTCAATTCGAATTCATACTCAAGAAATGCAACAAGCTGTATTTGATCAATTAGGGATAGATCCATAACATGCCTGTGAAAAATTTGGCTTCTTACTAGATGCATTACAGTCTGGTTGCCCACCACATGGCGGTTTAGCTTTTGGGGTAGATCGTATTGTTATGTTAATGACGGGATCTAGTTCGATACGGGATGTAATTGCCTTCCCTAAGACCCAATCTGCAAGTTGTCCTTTAACTGCTGCACCTGCTGCGGTAGCAGATGCCCAGTTAAAAGAATTAGGCATAAAGAAGGTATAGACCTCTAAGCAGTCAAACGCGCAGTTTGGCTGCTTGTAGCCTGTAATTGCTCTTGCTGTTGATAATATTCAGGGCAACCAGGTTTATAAACTGGCGGTTGGCATAGATCATCAGATCGATCTTTAAATACATGATGTGGGCTTAATAGTGTTAGCCCCTCTTGCACCGATATTCTAGGTAACCCTAAAATGCGATTCTGGTTATCCTTGATAACGATACGAGGCTTATCACTCCTTTCAATAATCTCTATCAAATGTCTGAGATTATCAATTTTAATTCCATTTACTTCTCTTACAATCGTATTGCGCAGCTCTAAAGCATTTTCAGTATATTTATTATGTAATACAGCATTAATCAAAACTATTTCTTGTCCTGGCTTTTTCTTATGTAACGCTACTAGTCCTTGCAAATCATCACCCACGCTTTCTTCTATATCTTCATCCTTTATTGCATTTTGCGTTGCAGGAATGAATATTACACCACAGTAAATAAAAAATGTTGGGGCTTTATCATATTCGGTGGGAGCAACTAACTCTGTTGTTTTAGCACGATTTTTTAATTTGATAGGTAATTCAAGTTTGCTACCGTCACGTATAACCGTGGCGACAACTGTATCACCAATATGTCTCATTGAGTATAAGTATGACATGTCAACATGCTTATCAAAGTCAGTTTCTATCGAGGCATCATTCTTAATTGGAGTTCCATCAAGCGCTAATAATATATCGCCCTCTTTGAGCACATCAGCTGAGGAACACAAGGGGCTTACATAGCGTATTAAAACACCAATCCCAGAGTCATCAGCTCCTACGGCATGTCTAGTTTCTTTATGCTCTAACTCTTGGTAATGAAATGCTAAATCAGGAAAACCTTGGTATGGTTGTTGCGTATCCTGTGCTTTTATGACAGCATCTAAAAATCTACGAATTACCTGAACTGGAATAGTGAAAAATAAACCGGCACCTGCTGTGTCGGATTGAAATGAAACTCCAATTACCTCATGCTTTCTGTTTATTGCTGGGCCGCCGCTATTACCTGGGTTTTGAAAAGCACCTATTTGATATTGTAGTAACGCTACATCTGAGTGACAATATTCACCCACTTCGATTCTATTTATGGAGCCTTCGGTTATACACATTTCCTCTCCGCCCCTTGGGAAACCGATACGTAATATCTGATCTAATTTTTGTGGTGTTCCTAAGGATAATTCTAATGGCCGTACTTTACTCCAAAATTCTGGTGATTCAACTTCTATAATACTCAAATCACAATCATTATCAATTACTTTGGCAGTAGCTTTGTATAGAGTTGCTTCATCGCCGAATTTAACTGTTAGATATAAAGCATCTACCACCACATGTGCATTTGACATCACAAATAATTTACCGCCGTATCTTACTATGAAACCAGATCCATGACCTTTAGCTTGCTTAGATCCTATGTGCGGGGTATCGTAATCATGCTGTTGGTACACGCCCCAAACTTTTACTACAGATTTTGAATATATTGTTGCATCCAGAGTTTTAACTCTACTTAAACGTCTTGCAAATTGGGTCAAAAATCTTCTATTATTCAGCATGTCTGTCATAGCGGCATGTAATTCTCCAGAATCTGCGCTATCCGACTCGCTTGTTGCAGATTCTGCATCTGAACTCGATCTTGATTCAGAGCCAGATTGCTCTTCCTCTAACTCAGAAAATTCGCCTTCTGCTGTTTCTTCTAAACCTTCATAACTAGAATCATCATCGGCTTCTGCATTCGGGAGCGGTTGCGTTGCAAACGGTAGCGCATCATCATCAGAATCAACAAATGAAGCTGTGCGGGGTCGTTTTGCAGATGGAATAGGCATAATACATCTCCCTGTATTTTGTAACAAAAATTAATAAAGCCAGACGCTTGCATGAAAAAAAGCTTGTGAAATAACCAATAATGTCGGGGCTTTCTCGTCATAAAATCCCTGTAAAGACTAAGAAAGATAATTGAATGCTGTAAAGTATCACAACTTTTTCAGTCTATTACAATTTAAATAACGATTACAAGATTTTTTTGTAGAATTTTTTTATTTTTTAATGTTACAATGAATTTGCCAATCATAGACAACAAGGAAGTTGCATGAGTAGCTGTCTTAATCTTCAAAAAACTTTTGTGTCGTCTATTTATTATCCATGTGTGTAATTGTCATGGAGGACATGTTATGCCAAGAGATCGTGGTTTTAGCGATGCGGGACCTGAAGAAGCAGAATTAGTTGCAATATTTGAAAAGGATGTTGATGTAGCAGATCAAGAAAAATATTGCGGTAATGAAAAAGGTCGGTATTTTCCAGCAGCTAAGAAAAATGCTGGGGTTTTCATACGAGAATTACCTGGCGGTGCTTATGAAGCACATCAATATAAACCACCATGCGATTCTGAATTATCTGGCACGACAATACGGCCAGTTGGGAATATAGAATTAGCACGTTATGAATTCCCGCCCCACTACCGCGATATTGTACGAGCTACAACTCCGAATGGTACTAGGATGGTTGGTAAACGCCGCACTAAAATGACGGTTACTCATTCTGATGGTACCGAGGAAGATGGTTATCTTTATCGTTTATCTCCTGAAACCTTATGGAAGGGTGAAATTTTTGCTGGTGTTGGTCCAGATAAATTACCTACCTTTGTCAACACTCCACCAGAGATTGCTAAGGCCCCTGTAGCCAGCAAACATCAAAAATGGCAAATGCAACATCAATCTATTTTAGAACGCGAAATAGATTCAACCAGATCGGTCGATCAAAATACTGTAATGGGACGCTCTGCTTGGCAAGAAATGAGTGAATTTTACCTAAAGTATGCAGGCAAAGGAGTATTGCATCCTAAAGTGGAGGAATTACTAGCTAAAAATCATAATGCGCAGAATATGGGCCAAACACCATTTGGGGAGTTAAATTGGCGTGGTGAATGGCTGCATTTAGCGGCGCATAGCTTATTTCCGAAGCCCTTGGATCCACAAGTACCTGAAAACTTAGCGGCAGGACCTAAATATCTTAATACCAAGCAAATGCCGCTAGAGCGAGTATGCAAACATGTTGGTTTGCACCGACCAAATGCAGAAATGCATGGCGAGGTACGATTCAATCTAATTCCAGGAACGCATATCATATCTGATGGTTGGATCAAAGTTACTTTCATAGAAAATGGTCGCACTGTACAGCTAATGGAAGATTTAACTCCACACAAGCGATTTCCTGAGTTTGCAAAACCATATGATGCTTTTCATGCGATTCATTTTGCTTTTGGGGGCTTAACAAATAGACCAGGAAAAAGTGTTCTGCCGGTTCGTAGGGTCTTAAACGCTCAATTGGAGGGCAAAAAAAGAGCAGTGCCGCCCATTCCTCCCATTTTGCCACTCCCAACAACGTCGTCAGCTGCATCAATGTCCATGGTCCAATATACGCAAGGAGCAATTATGCCAAATCCAACCAGTCTTACTATGCCTGTTGCGTCGCAAGGTTTAGGTGTTGCAATGCCCGATGAATCTGCGATAAGAGAATTAGTACGCAGCATGATCAAGCAAGAACATCCGGGGCATGCAGTTGATATTGAAGAAATGAAAAAATCTATTGTCATCGTACAACTATGTTGTTTTGATTATAATTTTGAAAAACCATGGTTAGCACCTAGTACTGGGAAGGGACATGGTTCTGGAGCAGTAATTGAACGCAATGGCGAAAAATTTGTGATTACCAATGCGCATGTGGCTGGAAATGCTGCGGATTTGCGGGTTCGTTTAGCGGATGAAAATGATGAATATGAAGCAACAGTTGTTGGCAAAATTAGTCACCAGGCCGATTTAGCGCTATTGAGGGTACAAAGCCAAGATTTCCAAGCTAAAGCGAGAGGGTTACAAATTGGTGGTATGGTACGTGTTAAAGAAGACATTCATGTTTGGGGCTTCCCACTTGATAATGAAATGAATTATACCTCTGGACCAGTATCAAAAATTCTGGTAGAAAAAGTAGAGGAATCTGGAGAATACCACTTACAGATCCAAACACAGGCGCCCATTAACCAGGGTAACAGTGGTGGCCCAATTACTAATAATAAAAATGAATTAGTAGGTATTGCTTTTCAAAGTCAATTTCTTAGCGATGGTATTCACTATGCCATCCCAGCTCCGACTGTAGCGCGTTTCATAGATCAAGTTTTGAGTCCTGAAGGATATAAGGGCTTTCCTACTTTAGCTATGAACTTACAGAATTTAGAAAACGAGTTTGAACGCAAATGTTATGGTATGAGTGAAAATCAAACTGGGGTCAGAATTCAATCGATAGATCGCTTAGAGGATGCTTATAAACACCTTAAAAAGGGCGATATTTTAGTAGAAATTGACGGCGTAAGCGTCAGTAATGACGCTAAAGTAAATCTACCAGGGGTTGGTAACAGGCTCGATTTAAATGTAATGTTTTTAAATCATAATATTGGCGAAACTGTTTGCTTGAAAGTGTTACGTGCTAATAAGAAAACTGGAGTTTTAGAGCAGCATGTTGTGAATGTGAAGCTCAATTATATAGCAGGCCAAACTAAGAAGGTTGGCCCAATTCTATATGAAACTAGTCCGACCTTTGCGTTCTTTTCTGGTATGTGCTTTATACCATTAACACCAAACTATCTTGAAACAAATGACGGTTTAGCATTTAGGGAAGTACGAGAGGATGATGATGGACGCATCAAAGATGTTCCCTGTAAAAAACCTGGCGATCAAATTGTTGTGTTAAGTACTGTTTTGAAATGTGAGGATACTAAAGGATTTGATGAAATAGCCAATGTTGTAGTATCTAAAGTAAATGGCAAGAAAATTCGTAACATACACGATTTAGTCCGTGCCTTTGAATCAAATCGCGGTGAGTTTCATACCGTGTTGTTAAAGGATAAAACTGAAATTCGCATAAAAAATATGAATCAGGCGGAGCTAAATGCATTACTTAAAAGGTTCAAAATTTACAAGGATCGATCCGATGATCTAGCGCATGCTACAACCAAGCATAGACATCATCATACCCACCACAGGCGCCACCATAGTCACCATCGACATCACGCTTCACATAGCTCGAGCAGCTCTAGCTCTAGTAGCTCGGATAGTTCTAGTAGTTCGAGTGATGATGAAACGGTAGATGAAGTTGGATTGGCTAAAGCACAGCTAAGAGCAGAAGAAAAAAGGGATTTCAAAGCTAGGGTTGAGCGAGATGAAGAAGAAGGCGAAGGAGACTGGTGTGATAGCGATGAATCACGCTCTAGTGATAGCACGGATGAAAAAGACAGCTTTATAGCATCCGATGCAGAATCAGAAGATCTGCTTGATGAGCCAACTCCTAAAGAGGATACAGCGTTACCTACTAATTTTGCGACTAATCAAGGGAGAAGATTAGCAGAAGCTATTACCGGAATTGAAGCTAGGCATGCAAAACGTAGTCGTCCTGCTGAGCGTGAATCTAAGGAAGCCGCTGATGTCAAGCAACCTAAGGGCAAGGGGTTGGAATTTCTTACAAAGTTTGCGCAGCTGCAACGACCCGCGAAACGCAGGTTAGTGCAACCTGATGCAGCGCAGTCTGACGAAGAATCTGTGCTTAAAGACTTGCCGCCTCCATCACAAATACAAAGGCAGACAGCAGTAGTAAAGCCTTAAAATTTTAGCTAATGGGGAGGTTAAGCCCCTCCATTAGTTTTTCAGATGTTTCTAACCTACAATAATATTTAATTGCTTGTATCAACTATCAGGTTGAATATGTGTTTTCATGTTATTTTATTAACTCTAAGCTGTTGTTTAGCCACTTCGATTTTGGCAGCAGAAAAAACAATTGATTTATATGTTGGCTATAAAACTGTTAATTATGCAAATAAAGATGTAGAGGCTATTGCTGTAAACCAACAGATCCCAGCCCCTACGCTACGCTTTACCGAAGGCGACCATGTTATTATTAATGTTCATAATAAATTAACTGAACCCACTACCATTCATTGGCACGGTATTATACTGTCATGGCAAATGGATGGGGTTGAGGGAGTATCGCAGCAGGGTATACCACCTGGCGAGAGTTTTAAATATGAGTTTACTCTAAAGCAGGCTGGTACATATTGGTATCATTCACATGCTGGTTTGCAAGAGCAACAAGGTATGTATGGTGTAATTATTATTGATCCAATCCAAGCAGAAGCGTATCAATATAATCAAGATTTTACTGTGGTTCTTTCAGATTGGAGCAATACCGTACCGCATCAAATTTATCGCAATTTGAAAAAAACTGGAGATTATTACGAAGCAAAATTTCCATTACAACCTTCTTTAGTAAAATTCTTGTGCACTTATTGTAAAGCATCGTGCCTAGATCGCCAAAAAATTCTAGGCGACTATAAAATGATGCAACAAATGCGTATGAGTATCTACGATTTTAGCGATGTTGCCTATGATGCTTACTTATTAAATGGTCATACTTGCAGTAATCCATGGCAAAAACAAGTCAATCTTGGTGATGTAGTACGGTTACGCTTTATTGGCGCTGCAGCTGGTACAATATATCGAGTCAAAATTCCTGGCACAGAAATGCAAATGATTCATGTGCAAGGTAATGATATTAAGCCATATTTTGTCAAAGACTTTTATATTGCTCCGGGCGAAACTTATGACGTATTGCTTAAAATCCAGCACAACCAGCCTTATATAATATATGCTGAATCGTTAGATACCCGCGGTATGGCTCTAGGAGCTTTGCTTACAGAACCACAGCAAAAAGTTAATTATTGCGATGTGAAGCCATTCCCAGAACCATTGCCGACTAGTCGCAGTATGATGCACACAATGCATGATATGCCAAACATGTCTACAGGCCACGTTGATCATAAACCTATAACCAATAATACAATGCCTATGACACATGATAACCACACTGTAAGTGCCAGTAGTACTCCAGTTACGAACGGTGTTGCAGATCATGCCAACCACAATATGGATATGCAAATGATCCGGCAATCTAATGTAACAATGGGTGTTATGCAATATCAACCTATGCTTGCTGCAATTAAAACAAACGATCCGAATATTCCTGTATATGAAACTATTAAAATGGATTTGAATGGCTACATGGATCGTTTTATTTGGTTTGTTAACGGCGTGCCATTTTATAAGGCTAAACCAATTGAATTGCAGCCAGGCAAACGCTATAGGTTTATTTTTAATAACACCTCGATGATGCAACATCCGATGCATATTCATGGGCATTGGTTTATTTTGCGCAATGGCGCAGGTGAATACGATCCACTACTGCATACTATAAATTTAACACCTGGCGCCACAGTTATTGCAGATGTTGATACAGATGCTAGTGGCCAGTGGTTTTTTCACTGTCACGTGCTGTACCATATGGACTCTGGTATGGCTAGGGTATTTCAATATAATACATTAATTGAAATTGCTAAGGGTAAATTGCCATCAGAAAATATTGTTGCAGATGGAGATTACATTAATCGTCCTATAGTGCGTGTTGATGAATTACTACCATTAAATCAAAAGTTAATTAAAGATCCTATGCCACATCCAGCAGGATTTTATTTTGGCAATTATCTCGATATAGGTGCTGATCCTTTCCATAATGTACAGAAATTGGATTTTAAAGGTCTATACGGGCCAGATTATAACAAATTGGAGTTATTTATTAATGATGCTGAAATGGATGCTGGTACTGTAAGTTATGCAGATCTAGATATCTTTTACTGGCATCTTATTGCAGAATTTTGGGCTGTCAAAGGTGGCATAAATTATTTTTATCGGCCTGCGTTAACCCCGTACTGGCAGCCAGGCATTGGTATTGAAGGATTGATGCCATATTTTATTGAGACAGATATTAGAGTTTACTATAAGAGCGGCTGTACTAAATTCGATATAGAATTTTCACGCGACAATCAAATCACTAATAATTTTTTCCTGAGATTAGGGCTTAGAAGTATTTTGGGTACCAAATCTGTCACCAAAGCTCAACTTGGCATCGGCCTAAATGAGATGCGGTATAGTGTAACTCCGTATTTTCGCCTTGGTCCTGGCTTAAGTGCTTTTTTTGAATACGAATACCAACGTAACTACGGCGCATTCAACAAAATGCAATTATCCCAAGATCAGGCTACGGTTGAAAATACCTATAGCTTTGGGCTGGCGATGATTTTTTAAAGTAAATTAGCATTTCGTAGTTTGAGCATATTTGTCGCGATAGAATTGAAAGTGTGTTGTAAGATGTTTGAGGTTATCTTAGTTTCGATTTGTGAAAGAACTGACTCCATACTCTCAAATATCTCACTAATAATTTCTTGCATAACTGGACGTGGAAATCTACAATTTTCTGCAGTATCTAGCCAATGCCGCAAAGTTATACTGCACCATTTATAATTTTTGTTTTTGCCAAGTGCAGCCATTGCCATTTTGACTTTTTCTTTTTGAATGCTACCGTCATGTATCAATGGGTAAGCTGAAATTACGTCATAAATTGGCTGTAATCTATAACCGCCACCAGGCTCTAGAATAATACTGAAATTTTTGGCATGCCCATCGATTGCAGCCATTACCCAAAAAAGAAAAACTGTTTTCATAAAATTGTATCTATCTACACTACTATTTGATGAACCTTGTAATAAATTCATAATAGCTTTGATTCCAGGTCCACCATCAGCTTCGTACTTTAGTGCCGAAGGGAAACCGAAAGCTTGACATATATCCTCTTGAGGTAATCTAAAAAGCTTTGTGTGTGATACATCCCATTTTCTATCGAATCTCTCTACTACTAGTACTTTTGTACCATCAAAATTAACAATTTCGACATGTGCTGCTGGTATTCCATATCCAGCAATAATTTGCAGGCATATCCATTCATTTTCAACACTGTTGCTTAAATCAAAATTAGAATGTTGTATGAAACCTATAGGTAATTTTAATATGTGCGTGGTTGGAGTGTTTTTTTGAGGTATATACCATTTGTTTTTTAGTTTTAGTAATGCAGTTTTTTCCTGTGCCCCTGCAATTGATATGCGAAAATCAAGATTCTTTTGCATTCCTAACGGTGCTGCTCGATAATTCTTAAGAATTGCAGCAATCTCGATATCGCTAATTGCGCTCTTGTTTAAAATTGCAATATTTGGTGTTTGCTTTTCTGGTAAAAGCTGTAGTGCTCCAACACAATCAATACCTATGCTGGCTAGTAAATCAAAGCAATTATTCGAAGTTAAATTGAAACGCTGTTGTATTCTAGAGCGAATTTGATTATTGTCTGGGAGTAAATTATCGAAAAAATTGTAAACTGCATTCCCAGAGAATGCCTGATCTGATAGCGGCATAGATAAACTAATTGGCCTTGAGTATTGCCAAGACAACCATAAAGTATCATACCGAAAGGTTAGGGAACCATTATTGTTTTGTTGTAATGTCCCTATAAATTTATCATTCATGTATAAATACAAATATTTTTTATGATGCATCTTCCCAACCAACCGCCTCAGACATTTGGACTTTATCGCGAATGATTATTTCAAGCCCCATCGCAGCTAATAATCTAAATATTGTTTCTATTCTAGTTCCTGGTGCGCCATTTTCTATACTTGAAATCGTGGTCTGATCTATACAAAATTCTTTACCAACCTGACTTTGATTCAGTTTTTTGATTCTCCTAAAGCGCCGCAGAGCCGTTCCTAAAAGTTTAGGGTTTTGAACGATTATTTCCATAAGCTACTCCCCAGTTCATCTTTTAATTATATGGCTAAACAGCCATATAATCAATTTATGGCTAAACAGCAATATTGTTATTTTATGGCTAAACAGCAATATTGTTATTTTATGGCTGAATAGCCATAATACTGATTTATAGCCATTCAGCCATAAAATAATAGATATAAAAGATTTTAAACTGCTGTTGTAACAGGTTATAATCACGCCTTTACCAATTAAAATTACTTCCAGGAGCTAGCATGGCAGGCCATAGTAAGTGGGCAAACATAAAGTTTCGTAAAGAAAAACAAGATTCTAAACGCGGTAAGCTATTTACAAAGCTTATACGCGAAATAACCGTTTCTGCCGGAATTGGTGGTGGCGATCCGGGTGCTAACCCGCGCTTGCGCACCGCAATCGATAAAGCTCTGTGTGCCAATATGACCCGCGACGTTATTGATCGCGCCATTAAACGTGGTGCTGGTGGTGAGGGTGAAAAGAACGTTGAAGAAATTAGCTACGAGGGTTATGGCCCTGGTGGTGTAGCGGTAATGGTTGAATGTTTGAGTGATAACCGCAACCGCACCGTTTCAGAAGTACGTCATGCCTTTTCAAAATGTGGTGGAAATTTAGGTACTAATGGTTCAGTGGCGTATTTATTCTCTAAAGTTGGGCAGATCATGATTGATGCAGCCCAAGATCCTGATAAGATCATGGAAATTGCAATCGAAAATGGCGCTGATGAGGTGGATATTGATGAAGGTAGTGTCACAATTGAAACTAGTCCAGAAAGTTTCAATCAAGTTAAACAAGCATTAGAAGCTGCAGGTTTTAAACCATCATTAGCTGAAATTAATATGATTGCATCTAATGAAGTTGATCTCGATGCGGAAACTTCACAAAAAGTGATTAAACTTATAGATATGCTGGAAGATCTTGACGATGTCCAGGATGTTTACACCAATGCGGTATTAGCCGAAGAGGTTATGTAGTCACAGAAGTGCCCGCTGAACATTTATTTAACTCTAACTACAGGACCCGTAGATAAGTGAAATTCTATAGTTCAGCGGGAACTACAAGGTATAGAGGATATAATACGCTGGGATTACAAAATAGTTTAACAGGGAATAGTGCATGCTAATTTTAGGTATTGATCCTGGCTCAGTTACCACTGGTTATGGTTTAATTCAGCATCGCGGCAATAACTCTAGTTATGTTGCTAGTGGCTGTATTAAAGTTGGTAAGTTAGAATGGCCGGAGCGGCTGAAGCAAATATACAATGATATATCGCATCTAATTGCTAAATATAGCCCGGAGCAAGTTGCTATTGAACGAATCTTCGTACACAAAAATGCTGCTAGTGCTTTAAAGCTTGGGCAAGCTCGGGGGGTTGCCATAGCAGCTGCAGCTTGCAGAGATCTGCTAATTGCTGAATATTCAGCGCGCGAAGTTAAACAAGCACTAGTTGGTTATGGTAATGCTGAAAAATCACAAATGCAAAAAATGATCAAAACAATTTTAAACTTATCTATAGCTCCTGCAACCGATGCAGCCGATGCGCTTGCGGTTGCATTATGTCATGGCAATAGTTTACATAGGAAATTTAAATGATTGGACAATTACGCGGCATCCTTGCTGAAAAAAAGCCGCCATTTTTAATAGTTGACATAAATGGAGTCGGTTATGAAGTACAGGCTTCAATGACTACCATTTACGCGCTTCCTGGAGTTGGAGAAAAGGTATTTTTATATACGCACTTTGTAGTGCGCGAAGACGCGCAATTATTATATGGTTTTGCGACTGAACGTGAGCGACTAGTTTTTCGGGAATTAATTAAAGTTAATGGTGTAGGGCCAAAATTAGCACTCGCAATTTTATCTGGCATGGATATCAATAATTTATTACAAAGTATTAATGATCGTGATTCCAGTAGATTAATGAAGATCCCCGGGGTTGGTAAAAAAACTGCTGAGCGTTTAATTATTGAAATGAAAGATGGCAGCTTTAGTGATATAGTATTAACTAGTAACAACAAGGTTGCGACAGATTCGGCAGAGCAAGATGCGGTGAGCGCTTTAGTTGCATTAGGGTACAAGTTGTCGGATGCTCAAACTAGGGTTCGTAAAGTTTATACTGCAGATGCCAATAGCGAAACCTTGATTCGTTTAGCATTGCAGTCTATGGTAAAGTAAAACAACCCATAAATTGAACGGCGACGACTATATCCTGCAAGTTTAATGGCGAAATAATATGATTGAAGAAGAAAATCTGGTAAGTGCAAAATCTCAAGCAAATGAAGATGAAATTTTTAATTCAATTCGTCCGAAATTGTTAAAGGAATATATTGGCCAGGCACAAGTTCGTGAACAAATGCAGATCTTCATTACAGCGGCACAACAACGCGGTGAAACTTTAGATCATATTTTAATTTTTGGACCACCAGGTTTAGGCAAAACAACTTTAGCAAATATTATTGCCCAAGAAATGCGGGTTTCTTTACGCCAAACTTCTGGACCAGTATTAGATAAAGCTGGAGATTTGGCGGCACTATTAACTAATCTTGAACCTGGCGATGTTTTATTTATCGATGAAATCCATCGCTTAAGCCCAGTGGTTGAGGAAATTCTTTATCCTGCAATGGAAGATCGCCAAATAGATATTATGATTGGTGAAGGTCCATCAGCGCGTTCGATAAAATTAGATTTACCACCGTTTACTTTGGTGGGAGCCACGACGCGGGCTGGATTGTTAACTTCGCCATTGCGCGATCGCTTCGGCATTGTGCAGCGTTTAGAATTTTATTCAGTGCTAGAGTTGCAACAAATTATTATCCGCAGTGCTAAAATTTTTAATGTAAGCATTGAAGAGGATGGTGCCTTCGAAATCGCGCAGCGTTCGCGTGGTACACCGCGTATTGCCAATCGGTTATTGCGCCGCGTACGTGATTACGCGCAAATTAAAGGTAACCAGCACATCGATGCACAAATCGCAGATTATGCATTATCAGCCCTTGGTGTCGATAAGGCAGGGTTTGATAATATGGATCGCAATTTATTGCAAGCAATCATTGAAAAGTTTGCAGGTGGGCCAGTTGGTATTGATAGCTTAGCTGCTGCAATAAGTGAGGAGCGCGGTACTATTGAAGATGTTATCGAACCATATTTAATCCAACAGGGGTTTTTAATGCGCACTGCCCGCGGCAGAGTAGTTACCGATAAAGCCCGTCAGCATTTTGGTATAATTACTATATAAAAGCGGGTATATCACCTAAATAACCCTTAGGGCAATCGCACTGCATTTACACGTTTCATGTAAGCGATTGCTCACAGGGCTTGGCTTGGGAATTTTGAGCATCCATGAGAATATCGAATAAATAT
>JAGVLG010000104.1 GCA_020054325.1 Gammaproteobacteria bacterium | reverse complement strand
TAACTCGCAAATTCGAATTGCAGCGCGGAATCAAAAAACCGTTGACTTTGAAGTGATGGGTATTTACGGACCGTGGAGTGCTGAAGCTGAATACCAAAAAGCTTGGGTATTACGTGGTAAAGCAAATAACGTGATTCAAGGCCCAAATCTGTCCTTCAGTGGTTATCATGCACAAGTTGCATACATATTAACAGGTGAATCACGCCCACATAAAAAATCTAACGGTACTCTAGGACAAATTCATCCGAAGAGTAAATGTGGTGCCTGGGAAGTTGCTGGACGTTATAGCTTCGTAACATTAAATGATAAAGATGTTAGCGGTGGTATGGCACACAACACTTCAGCCAGCTTGGCTTGGTATGCCAATGAAAATATCAAGGTTATCGGTGAATATGTATTCTCGAAACAAAGCCGCGCATTTCCTACCTACTTTGATAAACGTCATCTAAGTAGTGTTGGTATGCGTATGCAGGTAGTGTTCTAATTATCACGCTCTAGACTATACGTTACCCCTGGGATTATCACCAGGGGTGCAACGTGTAATATCATCTCATTTGGTACATTCAAGTAGCTACACAAGTAGCTACAAGTAGTTACATTTTGTTACATTTTGAACTTTCCGCGTAAAAAATCAGTCCTATGTTATGAAATGCAACATAGTACAGGTGCTTTATGCCACTAGATAATTCAGATAAAGACATTAAAAAAAGCAACGCTAGGAATCAAGGTTCCACCAGTAAAAGAAAACCGACATTTGCTGCTGCTCTTTTATTTCTTCTTGGTAGCGTGGCTCGCGGAGCTGATGCAGCTTTACGCAGCAATAATACCGCAGTTGAATCATCAAGTGCTTTAGATAGAACAAATTCTACAACAGCGTCAGGTTTACCAGAAGGACCATTTGATTCTTTGGTCACCGATACACGTAGAAGACCAAAAAGAAGGACAGCTGCTCCTACATCTAAACCAACAACTAGAGGAAGGCCAACCGCACCAACACGCAAGAGGGCTACTTCTGTCCCAACACGCAAAAGAGCTACCTCTAATCCAACCACACCGACAAGAGTAACTAAAAAACCGACTGTTAGAAGCACCGCTGCCCCAACTGTTTTTACAATCCCGAAACCACCCCTAAATTCTGGTTTTTCAACTGATATAGCTGATTTTCATTCGTACTCTATTCCTCCAAGAGGTACAAAGGAATCTATGGCTGTACAGTTATTAGGTCCTCAAGGCAATCCATATACAAAAAACTTGGGGCAGGAAGATGATGTTATATTTGGACCACGAATACCTTTAAGCAACAATATTGAACTAGGAGTGATTATTGGGAATGCCAAAGTAACAGCCATTAGGTATTACAATCAGAAAGGGGAGTGGGTACAGTATAATTACATTGCCCCACCAGCAAAACTACCTATTGACCCAGCAGAGCCCCATAACATAGGAGACGTTGGTGTTTATCGTACTTGTTCATTTCTGTCAGGCATGGAGCGTGCTGACACTAATGCATTGTTTTTGCATTCGGCATTACAAGCGGGTTTGAACCCAAGGAGAGGTTTCCAAGACAAACGCCCAGGGGTTATCATAGCTAAGATTTCAACATCAGGTGTCGAACGCCCATTCCCTTGGGGTTTTGGCAACCCAAGATTGTTTAAGGATTTAGGTTATGATGGAGGAAAAACCTACGATTTTAATGTTGGGCACGCAGAACAAATGCAATGGAAGACACCAAGCCTATATGGTGATCCGCATGCCTTTAATGGTCAGCTTCGCGAATTTGAGCGTAAAATGCGAGATTTTTTTGATGGCCCAGTTAGTGTTGCTATTGGCTCCAACCCACGTGCAACAGTTTCATTTACGGTTGCAAAAAGAAAATTAACAAGACGATTTACGATTTAAGATAAAACTTTAGTTAATTCGATTGATGAAGATAGTACTTAGCACTGCTCGTAAATACAGTCGTGTAAATATTTTGGATCCAAATATGCTATCCTTAAAAAATAATTAATCAAAGCTCCTTAGGGGATCGCATATGACACAGTTACGATTTATCTCCCTAATTGGTTTAACTATTTGCGCAGCAGTCTTAGGTTGTGCAATTTATCTCGAACATAGTTACATGCTAGCTGTGTGCCCATTATGCATTCTGCAGCGCATTATATATCTAACATTGGGTGCTGTTTTTTTAATAGGTGTCATATTTAAATTATCTGGAATTTTTGGATACATCTATTTATTTTTAGTAAATTTAATTACGCTCGCTGGGAGTGGTGTTGCTGCCCGCCAATTTTGGTTACAATACATAGCTCCCCCACAAAAAATTACATGTGCTGCTAGCTTAGAGCATTTAATGGAAATTTACCCATTTTTTGACGCCTTAAAAATTGTGCTTATTGGTTCTGGCGATTGCTCTGTTATTGACTTTAGGATCTTAGGCATGTCAATTGCTGCGTGGAGTTTATTAGCTTTTGGCACTATGTTTATTCTAGCGTTATATTTTACTTATCGTTATGCATCCAAGAAGGATACTTGGAATGCTAGGATAAAATTTAGATAAAAAAAAGGCGGATATATAATCCACCCGTACATTGTTTGTATTTTGGCCTTAGCACAGAATACGATGGTGTTATCGACAATCCTTGTCGTGATCAATCCTTTGATCAATTATCCTAGGTTCTTCATGAACACATTCTTAGAATAACAAAAACCTTGTAAACAACAAGAATAATTCATGATACATCTCACTGAATAAATTATGTTAGTTGTCCGCACTTGTTAAATCAAAATATTTATAAAAAACAACGGCTTAATTGTGTAAATTTTTTTAGTACTGCCGATCGCCTAAGAGTCTAATAGCCAATATCCTACAGAGAGTTACGAAATTGCTCACGTAATGAATCGCTCGCGAATGCAAGAACAGATGTGTTATCGGTGCTACTTATCCTAATAAAAAATGGTAGTATAAGAAGGGTTAAGACTGCGCTTGGAAATTAAATGGATATTGAGCAAATTAAGGAACTAAAAACCAAAGGTGAAACTCTCTCGATTTTCGTGTTCAACTTACTAAATCATAATAAAAATAATCCGATGCATGAGCTATTTAAGGAAGAAGAACCAAGATCAATCGTTGAGCTGTGCGATGCATTGCGGGACTATACCTTAAGTCTAACCTTCAATTACCCAAATCTACCTAAATTACCATCGGAACAAGATGCCATCATTGCGGAAGCAATTCAGCAATTAGATACAGTAGTGGGCTCATTCCATGATAAGTACTACAAAGGAGAAAGAACAGCAGCAGTACAAGAAGATTTACGTACGCTTGCAACATTCTTTGCCACAAAGCATGTAGTAATTGAGAGTTATCTTAATTATTTACTGCATAAATCAGAAGAACCCTCACCAGAGTCAAGCAAAGCCAAGCTATAATGTTTACGGAGTTATCCCGCTACGGTTTTCTGCCCTGCTTAGCAATATCAGCAAAATTTATAGGACGTTCTAAGTCTTGTTTGGACCTTAAATATGGTCTATAATTAGCTCATAAATAAGACTATATTATGGTGATGAATATGGAGCATGTACACGCAAAGCTTTCTACTAGTATTTCGGAGTTCAAGAAAAATCCTAGTGCTATTCTTGCTGAAGCAAATGGCGAAACCATTGCATTGTTAAATCATAACAAACCCTCTGCATATATTGTATCTGCCAAAACCTACGAAATGATGCTAGAAGCTATAGAGAACCTTGAGCTTCTGGAATTAGCTGAAACCAGGTTAAAAGATAAAGATAAAGCAATAAGGGTAAATCTTGAAGACTTATGAACTTGAATTAGGCTTTATAACCTGATTACTTTTCTAAATACTGTAATTTATTTTTAACATCTTTCCATTGATCAGCATCTGGCAAACCGCCTTTAGAAACTGTAATCACTGGCCATTGCTTAGATAATTCGGCATTTAATGTAATAAATTCCTTTTGATCTTCTGGCACAGCATCTTCAGTCATAATTGCATTAACTGGGCATTCCGGTTCGCATAAAGCGCAATCGATACATTCATCGGGATCAATCGTTAAAAAATTCGGACCTTCATGAAAACAATCAACCGGACAAACTTCTACACAATCGGTATATTTACAACGAATACAACTGTCTGTTACTACAAATGCCATGATTTACCTTTTTAATAAATATTGAAAGCAGTTATAAAGGGACTATTTAGCACTAGAGGATAGGGTGACGCTAAGGCGGATCCCGCAGACTCTTATGCTAAATAATCCAATGTAGCACTGCATTAATCTGCAATTATTTTACTGCACAACTAACAACGCTGGCAACTACCTCATAAGTTTAATCATTACCTTTTCTAGGAACCGTAACCCTATGAAAAAGCTTTCTCGCACTGGATTAGTTTTTAAATCCACATACGGGTTAGTTACCCAGCACCCTTGTACCCCTACGGAAACTGCAGCCACAATCCCGGTAGCAAGGCGATCATCCACTAACATTAATTGTTTGGCATCCAAGGCAGAAATTTTAATGATCTGTAATAATCCGTCTGGATAAGGCTTTTTCCGTTTGGCAATCACCATACTAATATTCGGAAAGTGCTTGGTAAAATATTCCAAACGCTCTCTAGTTGGTTTGTTAGATAAAACATAAATCTTATAAGGAGCAAATTCTCTGGCAAAAGCCTCTAACCAACTAATAACTTTCTGATTTGGCTGCAGTGCTGCATGCGGGGCTAATACCCCATCAAAATCTAGTATTAGACCCCGAACATCATGACCAAATAGATCATGTGGGGTTAAGTCCAATACCTTGTTAATTTGCAAGCTTGGATCAGAAATAAATTGCATCAATTCAGAGCGATAACGCCAACAAGCCCGCAGCGCATAAATAATTCTAGCTATCATCATTACTTTTCATTTAGCCCAACTTATAGTACCATATGGATATTCTAAGGGTTGTGTATGTCGCATTTTTTTACCAAGCCAATTCTGACACCATTCGCCAATGCTATGCAACATGCATTACGTTTGGCAGTCAAACGCTTGAATCTAGTAACTAGAGAAGAATTTGATGTACAAACTCAGCTTTTGCAAAAAACCCAGAGCCGTGTCCAACAACTTGAAAAGGAACTGATGGAGCTTCAGGAGCACTAATTGTTTCGCTAACTAGAGGAATTATTAACTTAAGTGGAAATATTTAAATATATTCTAATTCTTCTGAGTTGTTCGGTTATCAGTGTTGTAATCTGTCGGCGCTTACATCTTCCAGCAATTATTGGTTACTTATCAGTCGGCATGATTGTCGGGCCTGGTGGCGTTGGTTGGCTACCTGGTATTGAAGATATGAACCACCTTGCCGAATTTGGCATTGTATTCTTAATGTTCACCCTTGGCTTAGAATTTTCGATACCGCGCCTTATGGCTAATCGACATATTTTAATTGGAGTTGGTGGTTTACAAGTTCTAATCTGCACGTTAGTTGCAACCTCAATTGACTGGTTACTTGGGCTTAATTTCAAACAAAGCCTAATAGTAGGTGGGGGTTTAGCATTATCTTCAACTGCAGTTGTGGTTAAACAATTAACTGAACAAAAGAAACAACATACCCCGTATGGCAACATGTCGATTAACATTTTGCTGTTTCAAGATATTGCAGCCGTTGCGTTTTTGATTCTAGTTGCAGCATTTTCAAGCGGTGAAAGTAGCTCGCTGCATATTACCTTCCTAATTACAACTATAAAAGGTATTTTTATCTTTATCGCAATGACCTTGTTGAGTATTTGGGTATTAAAACCATTATTTCATGAAGTTGCTAAAGCACGATCTACAGAATTATTCATGATGGCAACATTGCTAGTTGCATTAAGCGCTGCTGGCATTACGCACTACTTAGATTTATCTATGGCCCTAGGCGCCTTCTTAGCCGGCTTAATGCTGGGTGAAACTGAATTTCGCCATCAAATTGAGCTTGATATTCGGCCGTTCCGTGACGTATTGCTAGGATTGTTTTTTGTGGTGATTGGTTCGTATCTAGATCTATCCATACTGCCCAGTATCATCGTCGAAGTATTATTGCTATTAGTTGCAATCATTGTTGGTAAAATGATTTTAATTGCAGGCATTGTAAAAACTTTTGGACACTTATCTACACAAGCTTCGTTACGTACTGGGATTATTTTGGCAAATGGTGGTGAATTTACCTTTGTTATTTTAACTGAAGCGATCGATCGCGATATTTTACAAGCGGGACAGCGACCAGTATTATTCTCTGCGGTGGTATTAAGTATTATGGTTGCGCCGTTGTTAATCCGCTACAATAAGGAAATTGCGCGCTTTATTAGCCGTAGTCGCGCCGATCAATTTGATCAAAAAGAATACAGCACGACCATTCTTTCCGATCACGCTGCTGAATTACAAAACCACGTAATATTGTGCGGTTATGGCCGGGTTGGGCAAATTCTGGCTCGATTTTTGGATCAAGAAAATATTCCTTGGGTAGCATTAGATATGGATCCAATGCGGTTATCTAAATCCTCGATTGCCGGAGAAAATGCATTTTATGGCGATGCCACATACCCTGATACATTATTATCTGCAGGCCTCTCGCGCGCGCGCATGGTGGTAGTGACTTTCTCAGATGAACAGCCAGCATTACAGGTTGTTAAGCATGTACGTGAAATGCGTTTAGATGTACCGTTATTTGTTCGTACCCAAGATGATTCAAATTTAAATGCCTTCCAAGAAGCTGGGGCTACCGAAGTTGTACCAGAAACACTTGAAAGTAGTTTAATGTTAGCATCGCATCTATTATTGACCCTAGGAGTACCTACAAAGAAAATTATTGATAAGATCCGCAGTATACATGCTGATCGTTATGAAATCTTACGCGGCATGTATCGCGGCGAAGATGATTTATCAGTATTAGAAGATGAGCAAGAATCCCGTAGAAGCTTACATTCTATTTTTGTACCAGAAGCTGCTAGTGCAGTAGCCAAGCCTTTATCATCTTTAATTCCAGATGATGAGGAATTTTATATTAAATCATTAACCCGCGACTCTGAGCGAATTATTGATCCTTCATTAGACATGCTGATAGAAGTTGGCGATGTTATTGTTATCTTCGCAACTCCAGAAGAAACTGCTGCAATCGAAGAGCTTATTTTAAACGGTTCATAACGAAATACACTATAGTATGCATAAACCTTAATTTGTAAAAATTTATAAAAAGTTTTTAGGAATTTTTTATGGTTATAGGTTTATCTATTGTGTACACAAGAGCCAATGTTGATTTAGAACCGCCTTTAGTTACCGTTGAAACCCATATATCTAGCGGCTTACCACGTTTTTCGATTGTTGGTTTAGCAGAAACTGAAGTAATGGAAAGTAAAGAGCGGGTGCGCAGCGCTATTTTGAATAGTGGTTTTGCTTTCCCAGCGGCTCGAATAACTATAAATTTAGCCCCCGCAGATCTGCCTAAAAGCGGGGGTAGATTCGATTTACCAATTGCGATCGGCATTTTAATCGCGACACAACAAATTAACCCTATTGATATAACTAATTACGAATTTGCTGCTGAATTGGCGTTATCTGGCAGGTTATGCGCTATTTGTGGGACTGTACCATTAGCATTAGCAGCACGTAAAGCACAACGCTATTTAGTAATCGGTATTGATAATGCTCAAGAAGCCGCTTTACCTGGGGATAACATCGTGTATGCTGCAAATAACTTACGTGCCGTATGTAACCACATTACCAATACTGCCGCATTGGCGGCAGTTACATTTAATGCGCCCTTTTATAAACCTAGCAATAAGTTAGATTTCGCGGATATTTACGGTCAAAATCATGCGAAGCGTGCCCTAGAAATTGCTGCAGCCGGACGCCATAGCTTGCTGCTGATTGGTCCGCCAGGAACTGGTAAGACTATGCTTGCTAGTCGCTTACCAAGTATTTTACCAGATCTATCGCTAGATGAAAGCTTAGAAATAGTTGCAATAAATTCTTTAATCTCAAATAAGGCATTAGAACAATGGCGCCAAAGACCATTTCGTGCTCCGCACCATACTGCCTCTGCAATTGCTATAGTCGGCGGCGGTAGCATCCCAAAACCTGGTGAAATATCCTTAGCACATAATGGTGTATTATTTTTAGACGAATTACCCGAGTTTCAGCGAAAAGTACTTGAGGTCTTACGCGAGCCATTAGAATCTGGGGCTATAGTAATTTCCCGTGCAAAGCATAAAGCAATTTTTCCCTGTGCCTTTCAATTAATCGCTGCTATGAATCCCTGTCCTTGCGGCCATTTCGGTAATCAGTTTAAAGAATGCAGCTGTAGCTCAAAACAAATTACGCGCTATCAAGGTAAAATTTCTAAACCACTATTAGATCGAATTGATATGTATATCGATGTGCCATATATAACACCTCAGTTATTAACTACTAGCATTAGCGATATAAAGAGCACTTCAGAGCAAATCAAACAGCGCGTAATAAATGCCTCACAGTTACAAAAAAAGCGTCAAAATAAAGTTAATAGCTTATTAGAGAATAATGAAGTTGCCTTATATTGCAAACTAGAACAAAAAACTAATAAAATAATGCAACGCGCCATTGCAAAACTTAACTTATCCGCTCGCGGTTATTATAGGGTCTTAAAAGTAGCCCGCACCATTGCTGACCTAGAAAATGCAACCAACATTAGCGAAGATCATGTGCGAGAAGCATTAAGCTTTAGAGGCAGATTTTGATCTATGCAAAAAACCTACTTTAATATTAATAATATTTCAGGTACAATGTCAGTTTATTACTTATTAAATAACTAAATTCAGCATGCAACAATCAAATATAGAACCAGTAGTAATATGTAATGAATTACCTGCTAAAGCTGGAAGGATCGGACATCTATTACTAAATAGGCCGCAGGTTTTAAATGCGTTATCAACAGATGTAGTTGAACTAATATCCAATGCTCTAACGAAGTGGCAACAAGATCCGGAGATATTAGCAGTAATAATCCAAGGAGTAGGCGATCGGGCATTTTGTGCTGGAGGCGATTTAAAACAACTGTATTACGCCGGAGTTACTAAATATGAACAAGCATTGCCATTCTTTAAACTGGAATATCAACTAAATTTGTTGATCCATCGATTTACGAAACCTTATATTGCTTTAATTCACGGTATTACCATGGGTGGTGGTTTAGGTATTTCAGTACACGGTTCGCATATTGTCGCCGCTGCAGATCTACAGCTGGCAATGCCGGAAAGTGCCATTGGTTTCTACCCAGATGTTGGTGGTACATATTTTTTATCGCATCTTCCAGATTATATGGGGATGTATATGGGATTAACTGGCAACACTATTTCAATTTCAGATGCATTATTTTGTGGCTTAGTTAAATATTGTGTACCAAGAGATAATTTTGATGCTTTAATACAAGAATTATGTAATGCTGATTTGCAAACAAACTTACAACAGGCCATTAACGCCACAATTCAGAAGTTTGCAACAAATGTCACTACCCCAAGTACTATGCAGCAAAAATTAAATACGATCAAAAACTGCTTTGCCAAAAATAGCGTTACCGCTATCTTAACTGCATTACAACAAGATGGTTCCCCCTGGGCGCTACAACAACTGGCCGTGTTACAAAGCAGATCACCTACCAGTCTAATGGTAATTCAACATCAATTAACTATTGGTGCCAATATGGATATCGCCGCATGCATGACCCTAGAGCTTAATTTAACTCGGGCGATGATACAGCGACATGACATTTATGAAGGTGTTAGAGCCGCATTAATTGATAAAACCCGAGATCCACATTGGTCACCGGCGGATCTTGCTGCAATTAGTAGTTTAGAAATACAAAAAATATTTGAAATTAAATGTCAACTTTAAATCCACAGCAACAAGAGGCTGTCGAACATCTCGCCAGTCCTTTATTAGTTTTAGCAGGCGCCGGCAGTGGTAAAACCAGAGTTATCACCTACAAAATAGCGCATTTAATCGAGAATTGTGATTATAAACCTAGCAAAATATTTGCCGTAACATTCACCAATAAAGCAGCACGCGAAATGGCAGAACGAATAACTAAAAAGCTTGGCAATAAAGCACGAGGTTTATCGGTCTCAACTTTTCATACATTTGGTTTAAATTTTATACGCCAAGAACATGGTATTCTTGGTTTCAAACAGAACATTTCGATTTACGACACTGAAGACGCACTAAATCTACTGCGAGAAATTACTGGTAAGGATGATGCCGGAGCCAACGAGCAACTAAAAGTTCAACAGCAGCAAATTTCTAATTGGAAAAGTTCTTTTATATTACCTGAGCAAGCTTTAGCTATAGCTAAGGATGAAGCGGAATTTGCTATTGCTAAGTTATATGCAATTTACCAACAAACCATGCGCAGCTATAATGCTGTGGACTTTGATGATTTAATTTTATTGCCATTATCCTTATTAAAAAATGATCCAGCTGTTAGAGAAAAATGGCAAAATAAAATCCAATATTTATTGGTTGATGAATATCAAGACACGAATACTACTCAGTACGAATTAGTGCGTTGTTTAGCAGGAGTTAAAGGAGCCTTTACAGTTGTAGGTGATGACCACCAGGCAATTTATGCTTGGCGCGGTGCTAATCATGAAAATTTGCAACTTTTGCAACAGGATTATCCAAATTTAAAAGTAATCACCCTAGAACAAAATTATCGATCTACTGGCACGATCTTACAAGCTGCTAATCATCTAATCAGCCACAATCCTAATGTGTTTTCGAAAAATTTATGGAGCGATCTTGGCATGGGAGATCAGATTAAGATCATCGTTAACCGCAATGATCAAGAAGAAGCAAGCCGCATTGCTGCAGAAATTCATCAACATAAATTTTTAAACCAGACTAAATTCAGTGATTATGCTGTTATGTATCGTAGCAACCACCAAGCCCGTATAGTTGAACAAGCTTTACGCGAATACCAAATACCATATACTTTGAGCGGTGGTACTTCTTTTTTTGCTCGCAGCGAAGTCAAAGACATTCTTGCCTACTTAAAACTCATGGTAAATTTTGATGATGATATAGCTTTTTTACGGATCGCAAATGTACCTCGCCGCGAGATTGGCGCGGCAACTTTAGAAAAATTGAGTGCTTATGCTCAACAACGCAATTGTAGTTTATTTACTGCAAGCTTCGAATTAGGATTAGAGCAAACTCTTAATGGCAAACCACTCACCAAATTGCGAGAATTTTGTGAGTGGTTACGTAATGTTGCCAATAATGTCGCAAGTGAAAATTCAAGTGCCGTGATCCGTGGTATGGTTGCTAAAATTGATTATGAAACTTGGTTAATTGATACCTGTAGTAGTCCAGACGTTGCGGCTAAGCGGATGGAAAATGTTAACGATCTTTTGAATTGGATCGATAAATTAATTAAAGAAGATTTAACATTACCAGAAGCCGTCGCAAAAATGCTACTAATTGATATGTTAAGTCGTAAAGAGGATGAAAGTCATATCGATCGGGTTAATTTACTCACACTACATGCCGCTAAAGGTTTAGAGTTTCCGCATGTCTTTATTATTGGGTTAGAAGAAGAAATTCTACCGCATCGTAATAGCATTGATGCAAATAGTATTGAAGAGGAACGCAGGTTGGCTTATGTTGGCTTAACTCGGGCACAACGTACTCTGACTTTATCGTTATGTAAGCAACGCCGCAAATATAAAGAACTATTTAGTACTGAACCAAGCCGCTTCTTAGCTGAGCTACCGCAAGAGTTAGTAACATGGGAAGAAGTTGGTAGTACTCCAAAAGATCCGGAGCAGCGCCAGCAAGAAGGCAAATCTAAATTAGCAGCTTTGAAAGCAATGTTAGGTAAAACTACAGTATAAGCTATTTATATTTAAGTTACTTAACAGCATCAATCATATACTCAACTGTGACTTTGATATCCTCCTTAGTACAATCAATACAATTACCTTTTGGAGGCATAGCCCTAATTCCATCCCAAGCTGTTTGTACTAAAGTATCTAAACCCTGGCTAATGCGTGTCGCCCAATCAGCTTTATTGCCAAATTTTGGTGCCCCAGCCAGCCCAGTAGCATGGCACATCTTACAGTTCTGCTCATAAATTTGTATGGGGGTTTTAGCACCGCTAATCGCTGTGGGTGCAGCCGCGGCATCCGTGCCAATAACATTTACTTGACCCATAGGCTTTAAACGTTCTTTTATTGCATCAACTGAAAGCGAGCCTGAAAGCTTAGCATATGCGACAGGCACTAAAACTGCCAAACATAGCACCCAAGCCAATTTTAATTTGGTTAACTTGATTATTAAGTCCATAACTTGCTAGCTATCACTCTCAATTGCTCTTGTAGTCAATATTAATATACCCTAAGATTGCTTAGTTCTGCACCCTTAAGAAATATATATGAAAATAACTACAGACATTCATGCAGCAGTCCAGGCCTTAAAGAACGGCAACCTAGTCGCCTTTGCAACTGAAACAGTTTATGGGTTAGGTGCTGATGCGCGTAATCCTACGGCAATTAAAAAAGTTTTTGTTGCTAAGGGTCGTCCTATTGATCACCCTTTGATTATCCATGTTGGATCGATCCAGCAAATATCAGATTGGGCATGTGACATTCCAGATAGTGCTTGGCAACTAGCAAAAGAATTTTGGCCTGGTGGTTTAACCTTAATTTTAAAAAAACGAGCAGATGTAGCAGATCTAATTACTGCTGGGCAAGAGAGTGTTGCCATTCGCATTCCAAACCATCCACTAACATTAAATTTACTACAAGAATTTGGCTCAGGATTAGTTGGACCTTCTGCCAATAAATATGGTCATGTCAGCCCCACTACCGCAGCGCACGTATTACAGGATTTAAAAGATAGCGAAGGTTTAATTTTAGATGGTGGGCCGTGTAACGTTGGCATCGAATCTACCATAATTAATTTGCTTGAAGCGGAGCCCGTAATTATGCGACAAGGCGCTATAAGTATTACTGCCATTAGCAAAGTTTTACGACATCCTATTGCTATTGCAACGGCGCAAGTAACTCTTAAAACCTCTGGCAGCCATGCTTCGCATTATGCACCACATACCCCGGCATTTGTATTGCCTCTGAATGCAATCCTGCAACAAGTTGCGACTTATTTGCAACAAAACCAACCATGTTCTGTACTGAGTTTTTCAAAGAAACCAGCCAATATTAGTTCAAATATTTCTTGGCAAACTGTACCACACGAACCGCAACAATACGTCAGAGAACTATATGCTAATTTACGCCAGCATGATCAATTACAGAGTAGCGCCATTTTAATTGAAGCAGTACCCCAAACAGTAGAATGGGCCGCAATAGCCAATCGTTTAACTCGGGCTAGCTTTAAAAAATAAATACAATTTATTATTGCGTAACTTATAAGTTTGGATCAATTCACCAAAACTTAGATCAGGATTATCTAATATTACATAACCACTAAAATGCTGTGGTGGCACCGTTAAAGGTGTTGCAGGATAACGCATCTTATTTAGTTCGACAGCGACTCTCAAACCACTCGAGGTAGAATCGTTAGTGTATAATGGTTTATCTTTAACTTGCGCTTGTATTGCCCTAGCCACGAGCTGCGCATCACCCCTCCAAACAGTATGTTCATATGGCAACCAATTAATCGCGTAAAAGTATTTTATACATACTGCCAAACACAAACAACCCACTGCCAAATTTTTAAATTGTGGTTTGGCATACCAAATAACTCCGGCAAACAATAACGATAAAAACGGATACAAAGGCAAAATGTATCGAATGTTACTATACGGCGCGCACCAATATGGCAATATATTCAACAAGGTGATCCAAAATGCAAGCTTAATATTCTTATTGGATTGCATTGCTAGCACTTGTTTTGGTTTTTTAAAAATAACCCACATTGCTAGTAAACTTAACGGTAAGAATCGGCTTATTACGTCCAAAGGGTATAACACAACCACTCTAGCTAAGTAGGCAAATATCCCTGGCCATTCCAGAAATGATTGAGATTGTAACCAAGTTGTCGCTAAACCACCGTAACCGCGATTTATATAGCAAGTCCAAGCAATTGGAAATGCAATAGCAAGAATATGTAATGTCCAAGAAGCACGGCTAAATAGATACTTACGATTTTTATGTTGCCACAATAAAACCAAACCAGTAATACCATAAAATATATATGCCGTATGTATTTTTGCCAAATATGCCGCAGATAAAGCTAATACCGCCGCAATTAACCAACGGGCTTGTTTACGATCAACTGCCAACCATAAACTAAACATCGCAGCACATACGCAACATGCAAATAATGAATCGGCATATGCTAACCAACCGCGCTTGAATAATAAATCGCCACTTAAATATGCTGCACAAACAAATAATGCAAAGCGCTTTTCAGAAAATTTGGTTTTAACAAAAGCATATAATAAATACGCTGTGCTAAGCGTCGCTGCTAGATTCACAATACGCGCAGCCATAATTACTTGCGTAACTCCCAACCATTGTGTAAGCGGGATCATCAACCAATTGAACAATGGCGGCCGTGAATAATGCACCCCATACAAAGTAGGGACCAAATAATTTTGGTTAGACAACATCTCAAGGGTAATATTAGTATACACACCCTCTTCACCTATTGAAGGTAAACCTAAGGTAAAATAAAAGCTAAATGCCGCAAAAATTACAGCACTCCACAGCCAAAATGAGTTAGCTGGCACTGCTATAGATTGCATGGCTGCTTGCAATTCTGCTAGACTTTGTTTACTCTGCATTTAGTTTATTACCTTTCTGTGGAGAACACCATTATACTGCAACTTTTACAGAATTCTACTAATAAATTAGGGCTACTATGCATGCTCACTAAAACATTCAGCAGCTACACCTTTGTCGGCCTAATTGCTACAGCCACACATTATTTGATTTTATTTATGCTGGTAGATATTTTACAAGTAATCCATCCTGTAATGGCAACAGTAATCGGTTCTATTTGTGGCGCTTTTGTTGGATTTATTTTAAATAATCAAATGGTGTTTAAACAACCTAGAGTAAGTGTTACTGCGGTTGGTAAATATATCTTGCTGGCACTAAGCAATTGCATCTTTAATGCCATATTGTTGTCCTTGTTCATCGAGAATTTAGCATTACCATATTTAAAAGCTCAATTGAGCGTTACTTTTATAATTTTTGTGAGTAATTTTTTCATTTGCAAACTTTGGGTATTTAATAATCATGTCGCAAAGCAGAGAGCTACTACTTAATAGTAAACAAGTATTTATTTCATGTATTGTTCCAGTACATAATGAAGCTGCTAATTTGGTAGATTTTGTAACTTCTTTACAAAATGAGCTCACTAAACATGCTGTTACTTATGAAATAATTTTGATTGATGATGGCAGCAATGATAACTCTTTTACTAAAGGATTACTCCTAGCAAGTGGTAAAATTCGCTTAATAAAACTCTCAAGAAATTTTGGCAAAGAAGCTGCATTGACGGCAGGCCTAGATCATTGTAGTGGCGATATTGTGATATTAATTGATGCTGATTTTCAACACCCAATAAATTTAATACCTGAATTTTTAAAACAATGGAAGCTTGGCTATGATATGGTTTATGGTATTTGCAGTAACCGCGATCATGAATCCTGGCTCAAAAGGTTTATCACTAAAAAGTATTACCATTTTCTAAAAAGCATCTCTAAAATTAACATGGTTCCGAATGCTGGGGACTTCAGATTATTAGATCGCAAAGTGGTTAATGCCTTAAATTCCTGTAATGAACGCAATCGTTACATGAAAGGCTTATATGCTTGGGTTGGGTTTAATAATATCGGCATCCCATTTACTGTAGCCCCCCGAGCCCATGGCAAATCTTCCTGGAATTTTGCACGATTAGCAGAGCTCGCTATAACAGGCATTACCTCCTTTTCAAATGTTCCGTTGCGAATTTGGAGTTTTATTGGCTTTTTTATAGCCTGTTGTGCATTTTTTGCCGCAAGCTGGATATTTATTAAAACTTTAGTTTTAGGAGTTGAACTACCAGGCTATGCTTCCATTATGGTGACAATTTTCTTTTTTTGTGGAGTACAGCTTTGTTCAATAGGCGTCTTGGGCGAATATATAGCCAAAATATTCAATGAAGTTAAACAAAGACCAAAGTATATTATCGATCAAAAAATTAATTTCAGTAGTGGGCCAAGCGTAAGCATGTACAATATACCTAACAAATCTTTAACTGAACCGCAAGTGTAATTATTTACTTGGCAACAACTTAACTTCACGTTGCACTAAATAATCCAAAATTTGAAAAAAGCGATCAACCTTGTTATCCGCTTTGGTTAAATCTAAACGATAACTAGCATCAGGGCCATTGACAATGATGTCCGGTGTTAATGTAATTTTATACGTTTTAGATATTTCATCAGCTTGTTTCATTTGCCGATTTACTCCAAACGAATTAAACGCATGTGAAAAATCTACCGGCTTATAACCATGTTTGGCAAAAAATGTTTGCATAACTGGTTCTTGCCACAATTGCAAACCTTGCTTATGAATAGCTTCAAAAATTGCATCATTCAGTTTGCCCTTAGGATCTAAATACTCCATGGTGTAATACAGTTTTGCTAACATCCGCCATTGCGGATTGAAAGATACTGGATAACGATAGAATGCAACTTTATTACCAAGCTTCTTTTCTTGCGCAGCAGCCCACTTTTGATACGGTAAATGGAACAATTCGCAACCATGGCAGCCATAACTAAAAAAGAAAATTACTTGCACTTTATTTGGATCAGCCATAATTAATTGGGCAACATCTGGGTTATTGCGCACATCGTTTGGCAAGCGAGTATAATCTTGCCCTTCAATGAACATAGCTTTTTTAGCAGTGTTTGCTTTAGCGTCCTTTTTGACAGCATTTGACTTATTTTCATTTTTTTTTGCATTAGGCTTGCTTGTTTTTGTGGTATCTTGCGCTGCGGGAACATCTGTGGGTTGATTCAGAGCCGCAACAACATAAACTGGGACCATTAAAATTAGTACCAAAACTATCAAAAATTTATTAATGTAAGCCTTCAACATAACTAGCAACCGCCTGTATTTCATCGTCTGTCAAACGTGCGGCAATATCATTCATCATAATATTCACACGCATTTTACTCTTAAATTTGTTTAATTCAGTAACAATATACTGAGAATTCTGCCCACTCAATCTCGGGAAATTCGCTAAATAATTACCTTTTCCAGTTGGATCATGACATGGCGCACACGCCGGAGCACCAGAAAGTAAATTACCACCGCGATAAATTTTTTGGCCTAATTCCAATTTGTCTTGAGGGACTGCACCAATTGTCATTTCTTTACTAGCATAATACGCTGCTAAGTCTAGCATATCCTGCCCCGATAAATTTTGCACGATTCCATACATGGTAGGATCATTACAATCGCCATTTGGACCCTTCTTAAACTCTAATAACTGCTTATAAATGTAACCTTCAGCTAGACCAGCAATTTTGGGCCAAGCTGGGGTCGGAGAATTACCATCAGGGCCATGACAAGCTATACACGGCTGCGATTTTAGCTCCCCAGCAGCAGCATCACCACTAGGCGGATTATCTTCAATCGCAGTGGCAGCAAAAGATGCCAGAATAATAACTAGTATGGAGATCCGAGATTTAATCATTTGAAGTTGCCTTTGCCATATATTTGATTTTATAACGGCACCTAAGATGTGCGTCAACCAACAACGGAGCTGGTAAACCAACACTGGGTTTGTTATCATCCATGTAAATGAACCCCTCTTTAAGCAGGCTAGATAACTTGAATTACAATAGCGTCACATTTATCACCAGTGCTAACAAAGTCTCGCAATGTCCCGAAGATAGTATTGCCGAAGTTGCATTTGCGGGGCGCTCCAACGCTGGTAAATCCAGCGCACTCAACACAATTACCGGGATAAAAGGTTTAGCAAAAACCAGTAAAACCCCTGGCCGAACCCAACTATTAAATTTCTTCTTAATCAAACCACAACATTATTTGGTTGACCTGCCTGGCTACGGCTATGCAAAGGTATCTGCCTCCGTCCGGGAACACTGGCAAAAAACTTTGAGCAAATACCTTGAAACCCGCGAGCAATTGCGCGGTATTATTTTAATTATGGACGTGCGCCATCCGCTAAAAGAATATGATCAAAACATGATTACTTGGGCGATTTCACTAAATTTACCAATTCACGTATTGCTCACTAAAGCAGATAAGCTAA
Organism: Gammaproteobacteria bacterium; assembly: GCA_020054325.1. Classification (GTDB taxonomy): domain Bacteria; phylum Pseudomonadota; class Gammaproteobacteria; order UBA6186; family Azoamicaceae; genus JAGVLG01. The sequence continues at coordinate 13,388 of JAGVLG010000104.1, read as the reverse complement.
CCCGTGGTGCTGCAGCAAGTACCTTATTACAAGTGCGTAAGCAATTAGAAGAATATGGCGATATGGTCAGCGTGCAACTATTTTCTTCATTGCGGGTTAACGGGGTTGATGCGGCGCGCGCCAAAATATCTGAATGGTTAAACGATTGATAAGCTACTGAAGATATATTCTCAACAATTGCACTGAACGATTAATATAGGTCTAAAATATTCATTTATAATATATTTGTTTAACCTATTCAGCGAGAATATCATGCAAGCTTGGCTCAATAATGCAAATTTGAAACGCGAACTTGAAGCAAATGTTAGAGATTATAAGAATTTTTACATGTTCAACGGGATAGCCTTGATAGTATTAGGTCTGCTCGCTTTAACTGCGCCATTACTGGCTGCTGAGTTTTTAAATTTTTTAGTTGGAATTTTACTGCTGTTGACAGGATTCTTTCAAGTTAGTGTCAATATTAGTACTAAACAGCACTGGTCATATTATATTAGCGCTGTGATATCTATCGTTGCTGGCGCGTTCCTTTTAATTAAACCTGATGCCGGTGTGCTGGCCCTTACTGCAGTCGTTGCAATTTTTATGTTATTACAAGGTTTCATGCAATTATTTTATGCAAGCATTTATGCTCCGCTTACCGGTTGGGTTTGGATGTTAGTAAGTGGAATTTTAAGCATACTACTTGCAATATTGGTATACACTGGTTGGCCATTAAGTGCCGCCTGGTTCTTAGGCTTATTATTAGGCGTTAATCTTATCTCTATTGGCTTAGCAGTGATTATGCTAGCAAGTCTTATATCAAGGAGTCGGTGACGTAGGTCGACTCTGCACATCTATTTTAGGGAACAGACCCGCTGTTTGTCGCCATATATCTGCTGCGCACCTACGGTGCATTAGGTACAAATGATTATTTTGATATAACATCCGCGGATCATATAGGTCTAGATAGGGAGGATCTTGCACAAACACTGCATAATTACTATGTAACATCAGTATAGTCGTAGCTAAATTTATTCTATTCGGTGCGCAAGAGTTTAGGCCAAAAAGCGCTTTATCATGATCATCAGATTCGTTGTAAGAAACAACTTCAAAACCTTTAATTTCATTTAGTTTAGATTGTAATCTTTGCATAATGCTTATCGCTTGCAGATAACCAATTGATTTTTTTACCATGCAAATTGCACTAATCACTTCAAATAAAATTTTTTTATCTGAATCAGACATTTCATGTACTAGCCTTAAATAACCGCCAAAAACCGTAATATGCAACGCGGCGCCGTCCCGATGTTCATTTTTAATAAATATCCGATTTAACAATTCAAAATCAACTAGCATATCTAATGTGCCTCATCCCAATTATTTCCAATGCCAATACCTACCTCTAAATTAATACTTAATTCAGTAGTATGCATCATTATATCAACAATCCGTTTTGAATATTCCGCCACTTTTGTTTCAGGAATTTCAAATACTAATTCATCATGTACCTGCATAATCATAGCTGCATCAGTTGCTTCCTTTTGCAGCCAATCATGCACCTTGATCATTGCTAACTTAATAATATCTGACTGTGCTCCTTGTAAAGGAGCATTAATCGCAGCTCTCTCTGCCGCTTTGCGCAACATCTGTTTACTAGAACGAATGTCTGGCAAATACAGGCGCCTTCCAAATAAAGTTTCTACATAACCATTGGCAGCAGCGGTATGTCTGGTATTCTCCATATAATTTTTTACACCAGGGAACCGTTTAAAATACATATCAATGTAATGATCAGCTTCACTGCGGTCAATACCCAGTTGCTTGGATAATCCAAATGCTGACATGCCATAAATTAAACCGAAATTAATAGCTTTAGCATGCCGCCGCTGGTCTTCAGTAACTTGCTGCTGCGTAATGCCAAAGACCTCAGCCGCAGTAGCCCGATGCACATCTTGGTTCTGAGCAAAGGTGTGTAATAGCGCCACATCTTGCGATAAATGCGCCATAATTCGCAATTCGATTTGCGAGTAATCTGCAGAAACAATTTTATATCCAGGCGGCGCTATAAATGCTGCCCTGATCTTTTTACCCTCGACAGTACGGATCGGAATATTTTGTAAATTTGGATCAACTGAAGATAAACGTCCAGTTGCAGTAACCGCTTGTTGATATGAGGTATGTACGCGCCCAGTACGCTGGTTTACCTGTAATGGTAGCTTATCAGTATAAGTAGATTTAAGCTTGCTCAAACTACGGTATTCTAAAATTACTTTGGGTAATAAATAGTTCTCTGCTAATTCTTGCAATACCGCTTCTCCGGTGGATGGCTGTCCGGTTGGAGTCTTTTCTATAATTGGCAATTGCAGCTTATTAAATAGTATTTCTTGCAACTGTTTCGGTGAACCCAAATTGAATTCTGATCCGGCTAAAGTGTACGCCTCTTCTTCAAGTTTTTGAATACTCTGCGCCAAATCTTTGCTTTGCCTTTGTAATGCTGGAATATCTAATAATACCCCATGCATTTCCATAGTAGCAAGCACCGGAACTAATGGTAATTCAATCGCTTTAAAAACATATTCCTGCCGTGGCGATTCCGCTAAACGTTTTGCAAATACCTGGTATAAATCAAGAGTCACATCGGCATCTTCACAAGCATATTCAGCAGCTTTTTCTAAATCAACTTCACTAAAATTAATTTGCTTGGCGCCTTTACCAGCAACATCTTCATACGCAATTGTCGGACGCTTTAAATGGATTGCAGCTAATTCACTCATATTATGCCGGCTAGCAACACTATTTAAGACATAAGAAGCTAACATGGTATCAAAATTTAAACCTCGCATCACAATACCATAATTCATTAATACTTCTAAATCGTACTTCAAATGGTGACAAACTTTAATCTGCTTCGGATCTTCTAACATTGGTTTTAGACTGTTTAATACATAATCTAATGGTAGTTGCTGCGGAACATCCAAATAATCATGCCCTACCGGCACATATGCAGCACTACTAGAATCGACGGCAAAAGATACTCCAACCAGTTTTGCATCCATATAATTTAAACTGGTAGTTTCGGTATCAAAGGCAAATACACTAGCATTCTGTAACTTTTTGATCCAAGCATCAAATTCATTTTTTTCAAGCACTAATTGATATTCGCTGTGTCTTTGACTGGTCACTATAGCAGCAATTGAATCGTTAACTGGGCTCTGACTGACTTCCTCTTCAGAAATTTGTTTGAACCACGTACGAAATTCTAGCTCTGCATACATTGCTTTTAGTTTACTCAAATCCGCTGAATTTTTCTTTAATTGTTGCGCCGTAATATCTAACTTAACATCAGTTTTAATTTTGATTAGCTCTTTAAATATTGGCAAGTCTTTTATTGCAGCACGCAGGTTCTCACCAATTTTGCCAGTTATTTCGTGCGCGTTGGCTATTATATTATCAAGACTTTTATATGTCTGGAGCCATTTAACAGCAGTCTTTGGTCCAACTTTATAAACCCCAGGAATATTATCTACTGAATCCCCAATCAGACTTAAATAATCAATCATTTGCTCTGGCGTCACTTCGAATTTAGCAATGACCCCATTGCGATCTAAAATAGAGTCGCTCATGGTATTTACTAAGATTATTTGATCATTTACTAATTGAGCCATGTCCTTATCGCCAGTCGAAATGATGCTATATAGTCCAGCCTCACTCGCTTGCTTAGCTAGGGTGCCAATAACATCATCTGCTTCAACTCCAGGAATTGCTAATAATGGTAATCCCATGGCACGGATTAAGTCGTGTAATGGTTGTATTTGTACAGCCAGTTCATCTGGCATTACAGTACGATTAGCTTTGTAGTCTGGGTACATTTCATGCCGAAAAGTTTTTTCTTTGCAGTCAAAGACTACCGCAATGTGCGCTGGTTTATAATCATTCAATAATTTGCGCAACATATTTATAACCCCATAAATAGCGCCTGTAGGCTGGCCAGAGCTATTAGTAAGCGGAGGAAGCGCATGATATGCACGGAATAAATAAGATGAGCCATCAACTAAGACTAATGGAGCTTCCGGAATTTGCGGCATCGAACCAGGCACCTTTTGATTAGTAAATATGAATTCGCAGTCTACCAAAGCCCTGTGCTTCCGGCAATCAACTATGCTTTTGTTTGTATATGCACAACAGACCTGGAACCATCCAGTTATAAAACTGTCAATATGCTATGTGTATGATTAACGTGCGAGGCTAAAAATGCCAAAAATTAACTTATCACAAGAAAGACAAATGGCCACAAAGCTCACTGTTAGTGCTGATTTAGCACGTGATTACCAAAACATATTACGTGATACTAAACGTTTTTATGAGCAGGTAAAAAAATCTGAAATTGAAAAATCTGAGCTGCTGCAACAAGTTGCCTCATCGCAAAGAAGTAAGGCAGAAAATCGTTATGAAAAACATCGCGATTTATTGCAAGCTTTGGATACATTGAGAGATTATCATAAACACTTATTATCACTATACAAAGAAAAACTTGATGATTTTATAACCATCTGTGAAGAAATGATTTTGAATAATAATGAACGTACGCACTTGCAAGACATCCATTCCGATTTATTACGAGTCGGCTTTAGTTTTGAGCGTCACGGAGTTGATCATCCGTTGCTAATGCAATTAGATCAAGATATTAAGCGTGGCACTTTGCATTAATTAATTATTGATTTACAACACGAGGCTAGTCATGTATACAGAAGCACAGCTTGAGTCGTTTTTAAAAAAATTAAAGCAAGATCCCAATGGGGTTGATTTAACCCTTTATAAGGATCCACATTTTTTCAAAGCATTGCAATTATATGCAATTAAAAAAATTAAAATAATACTATTTAGGATTAATACTTTGGAATTACAAGCAACGCACACCAAAAGTACATTATTCATGAAAGACGTTATCAATATGAAAGAACCAGATGAAATTCATGGCTTTAGTATGCTTGATTTTTGCTTGCTTAGCGGTTTAAATGAAATGGCGACTAAGCTTCGAGTGCTAGGGGGCAGCACCACCATAGATGTAGCTTTATTCAACTCTCAACTTGAAAAATCCTTAAGTAACAAAGATCACATACAGAATATCTTAGATATCTGCAATGAATTGCTACATTCTCGCACAAAATCGCAACGCACCTCCAGTAGAACTGTATTCAAGGAACTAAAAGCTATACTAAAGAAACATGCTACTGCAAAAAATTTGTTGAGTGCAGCCTTATTACTTGCAGGACTTGCATGCATAGCTGCAGCACCTTTCACAGAAGGAATTTCCGGCGTGCTAGGTGCTGCTATGGTTGCAACTGCGGGACAAGCAATAACCAAAGCTGGCAAAGCGTTTTTAGAAGAGCTGAAAGAGTATTTAACTTCTTCTAAAAGTACTACTATTGATTCCATGGAGCTACATCAAGAAATTATTGATGATTTAAAGCAAACAATAATCACTGCTTTGAATAAAACCACAACAGAGTCACAAGAGAATATTGTTGAAGTACCCGAATGGCATCCTGAGTATGAGTTAAATACAATTCGATTTTCTTCATCACAAAATGATGCTGAATATATCAATCACGATACTCTAAAAAAGCGTTTTAGTAAATTTAAAACTGATTAAGCTCAGCGTACTGCTGCAATGCAAGTTTTAAAGATTGTAATACACTTTCTTGACTAAATGTTTGTGCAGCTAGTTGCTGAGCATCATTAATAATTTTCTGTACTTCACTTGGATGTTGTTCAGCCCAAGCAAACTGCAGTTGCAAATTACTAAAATCTTCCACCACTGGTATATAATGTTGATAAGGCTGCATACTACTATAATACCATTGCACATTCTCGCTTTGATGTTTAAATAATAGGCTATTAGAGTACAAAATCCATGCCGTGCGAGAATATGAACAAGAATGACCATCGATATCTATCAGGTATTTATACTTCAATGACTCTTGCGGCGAAATATATGGAACTATCGGAAACTGTTGTTGTAATTTTGCCACGAATGTTGCATCTAAATCAGCTTTATATGAAGTAATTCCAGCATCTATATAATCGGCTTTTTGCGCAATCTGCATAAATTCTAAGCGAGCAATGCCGTCGATTTTAAATGAGGCTCGGTTCCCGCCATTTGGAGTACCACGCCAAAATATTTTGCTAACCTTTTGGCTCCATGAATATTGTTTCTTGGCAGCATCTAAAGCGCTAAATAATTTTTGATAACCTAACATTGCTTCAAAGTCTGGGATCAAAATTACCGCTTTATTTTGAACTAGTTCTTTTCGAGCCGCGAATGCTAAGACTGATGTAGTATATGATTTGTTTACTCCATCATCGATACAAAACAAAAACCCACCCTGTGGTAAATCTTTTTTTGCATGTAATTCATGTAAGCTATTTAAAATTGCTTGCTCGCGGCGGCGCCAAAATGAATTATTTGCAGGATTACTCGAAACATAATTAATTTGTTGATCTTTAATTCTAACGTATAGCCAATGGCGTGGTAACAGGCCTGCTTTAAAGTCTCTCTTTAACCCGGCAGGCAAATAATAAGTACCAAGCTGCTGTGGAGTAATAACTTTTTTATCAAGAATCACAAAATAAACAACTGCTGCGGCAATAACAACTATGCATAAAAATATAAATCGTATATTCTTTAGTGTGCCGTAATAAGCCATTTTATCAACTAAGCGAGTTTTACATACAATAATTTAAGAACTATGCTAAGTATATATCCATTTCTTCGGCATACATATGATAAATCTTAGAAAATTTAGCATTTATTGCGCGTTAATCTTATGCGGCTTGTTTTCATGCATTTATGTTTATGATTTATCGCATAGAATACCGATTACTAAAGAGCAAAAACCACCTTTTAAAATTTTTCAAATCGGCTTTCATAAATGTGGTACCACAACCTTAGCAAAATTCTTTAGCCGTAATGGCATTGCCAGCATTCAAAATGCACATGGCGATTTAGCTTTATACATATATAATAACTATCAAAATAATCAGCCATTAATGCTGCATCCATTACGCAATTATACTGCGTATTTTGACATGTATTATATCAATTCAAATCCTCAAATAGACGTTGGTATGGATTTTTTTAAAGAGCTTGATAAACAATATCCAGGAAGCAAATTTATACTAAACACCCGCGATAAACAAGCATGGCTAAAAAGTAGATCGCACATCAAGGTACTCGGTAAACATCCATACCTTGAATATAGTGCTATGTTAAATAAAATTACCCCCGAAGAAATGTTAGCAAAATGGTCCCAGGACTGGGATAATCACCACCATGCAGTATTAGAATACTTTAAAGATCGACCAGATGACTTATTAGTATTCAATGTTGAAACAGACCCTCCAGAAAAACTACAAGAGTTTTTCGCTAGATATAACCTAAATCTTGACCCTAAGTTTTATATTCATGAAAATAAAACCGCTTGGGATAAGTTGTAAAACTCACATAGTGAGTTGGAAGATTTTACTGCTTAGATCTATAATACATCTAATTCTGATTATCTAATGGTAACTGTCATGCATAAAAGATTTAAACTTTTTGCCTTTTCACTTATTGAGCTAATGGTAGTAATTGCAATAGTAGCCGTACTCGCTGCAATCTCTATCCCAATGTATCGTACCTATAAAATTCGAGCTGCTGTTAATTCAATTATGCCCATAATTAATGATGGCTTAAAACAATGGGTCGAATTAAACAGCAAAAATCCCAACATCGGCGCAAACCAATGGCCAATTGCTGAAACAATTACTGATCCTAAGAGCCCTTTATCAAATTACTCGCTCGGGCAATATGCTATTTTCTTTTTTAAACAAGCAGACGACCCAGGTGGTTTAGAGGACTTTGTAGATCAAGCTTGGGTAAGATATAACCCTAGCAATCCAGGTACTGATGGGGTTATTACTTGGAGCTGCGATTTTGGTATTTATGCAGGATACGGGGGCAGCAGCGGACCATATACCGCTACTCAGTTGCAACAAACGTATTTCCCACAATGTACCTGTCAGACATGCTAGTGTAACATGATCGAAAAACAACACGCCTATGTAGCAATCTTAGTAGGCGTGTTGTGTTTTATAACGCTTCCAGCATATAAATTTTTTAATAATTTTTTACAGCACCAAATTGAACGTTACATGCGCTTTGCTTTACAAAATCAAAATATCGTAGTCAGCATGACGACTACGCCACAAAGAATTTTACAAATTGAACCGTACATACAAACAATTCTAAATCAAAACGTTACAATATCTAAAGTTTATTTGAACATTCCACATAAATTTAAACGCAACAATAGTAATTATGATATTCCAGAATGGCTAAAACAGCACCCCAAAATTACTATTTTACGAACCATGGATTATGGTCCAGCCACAAAACTTTTAGGTTTATTAGAACAGATACAACTGCGTCCGGACGATATAATAATTACGCTCGATGATGATGCTGTTTATCCCTCCAATTTAGTACTACATTTGGCATATAAATCCTTACGTAATCCTAAAATTGCTGTTGGCGCAAGCGGTGCGAATATTATGTATGATGCAAATAACGATGTTGATACTAAATATTTGTTTGGCCTAGAACATCGCTATAAAAAATCTGAATATGTCGACGTTTTACAAGGATATGCTGGTATAGCATATCGTGCTGCTTTCTTCGATAACAGTATTTTTGCTCTTATGGAATATCCACCAGAATGTATTGCAAGTGATGATTTATATTTTGCTTTTTATTTAGCACAGCGTAAAATAGAGCGATATAGTATCCAGAATGGCTTTATAAACGCAGAAAAGATTAATTGGCGCAATCCGTTAAGCACTAGTTCAGATGCACTACATCGGATGCAACCAAGACCTTCAGAAAAACACCGCACCTGCCTGGCCTTTATGCGACAACTACATCATAATGCGGTATTGTAAGATGCTAAAAAAAATGCTGCCTGTCATACTTGCGTTTACCATATGTAGTCTTGCTTTAATTACTGCACATCGATATTTATCTGAATATAATTTGCGGCAACAGCTGCGAAAGGAATATATTGTAGTAACATTATCAACCACCCCGCACAGAATCGCCAAAATTGCGCCATTCTTGGAATCTATCTTGCGGCAAAATATTACTATCCAACACATATATTTGAATATACCACATATTTTTAAACGTGATAATCTGACTTACCAAATCCCAGCATGGTTAACAGCGAATGATCGTATAACTATTTTACGTACTACTGATTATGGTCCTGCAACCAAATTACTTGGTCTATTAGAGCAAGTTACATTGCCGCGAGATGCTATTATTATTACACTCGATGATGACATTTATTATCCTAAAAACTATGTTATGCATTTAGCCGCCAAAGCAAGCCAGCATCCAAACACTGCTGTTGGTATGGCTGGAGCTGAACCTTATTATGATTTACATGGTTTAATTGACATTCACTCTGAAATAGGCTTAATAAAAAAATATAAACACACTGAAAGCGCTACGATTTTAGAAGGTTTTGCTGGAGTAGCCTATCGAACTTATTTTTTTGATGCTGACATATTCGAGATCAATAATTTTCCTGAAGAATGCGTGCAAAGCGATGACATTTATTTTTCATTTTATTTAGCAAGAAAAAATATCATGCGCTTAACAGCTGCAAATAAATATGCTAGCGTCGCGCATTTAAAAAACTATTATAATCCAGTTGGTATGGGAACGGATGCCTTGCATAATTTAGTACAGCCCGCAATTAAACATCGCGCTTGCATAGCATTTTTAAAGAATAAGTTTTCAAATGTAACCTTTTAATTAAACTGCTTCTAATTTTGCATAACTTAATACTAGCCACTTAGTACCAAGACCTTGAAAATGCACACTAATGCGCGCGCGTTCTCCAGAGCCTTCAAAATCTACTACCGTACCAACCCCAAATTTAGCATGTTTAACCCGCTGCCCTAAATTAAACCCTAAGCCAGTATCGCTACCTAAATCCACAGCCATGTGTTGGGCAAATTCTGCATTGCTATCCGCATAATGTGTTCTCGGATAAGCTGGTTGCACACTAACGCGCCGACTTTTTTCTTCTAACAATTCTTGCGGAATTTCCCGCACAAAGCGCGAAACGCGACGCGCTTCTTCATGACCAAATAAGCGCCGCCGCTGCGCGAAAGTTATATATAATTGTTGCATAGCCCGAGTTATACCCACATAGCACAAACGACGCTCCTCCTCTAGCTTCACAGGATCCTCCGCGGAAAAGTGATGCGGGAATAAACCTTCTTCTAAACCACAAATAAAAACTATTGGAAATTCTAAACCCTTAGCTGAATGTAAAGTCATTAGCTGCACTGCAGATTGCTGCGCATCAACTTTATGCTCACCAGACTCCAGAGAAGTATATGCTAGAAAATCAATAATCGGAGGCATTTGTAATGGATCGCTTTCGTTAGCATCATATGCAAAATCTGCTGTTGCGCTTACCAATTCCGCCAAGTTTTCAGCACGGCTTTGCGCTTTTTCACCAACCTGGCTTTCAAAAAATGCTAACAAGCCAGTGCGGCTTACCGCGCGTTCCACAATTTCTGTTACGGAGCTATGCGGAATTAATTTCTGCAAGTCTATTATAATCTCAATAAAATCTAACAACCCAGCCCGCGCTTTACCAGTTATTATTTTGCTATTAACAGCATCTTGCGCAGTCGCAAATAACGATTGACCAGTAGTTTCAGCAAAATCTCGCAATTTATCTAATGAAGTTTTGCCAATGCCACGCGGTGGAACATTTACCACGCGCTCAAATGCGCCATTATCATTAAAATTTACTGCTAGACGTATATATGCCAGAGCGTCTTTAATTTCTGCGCGTTCAAAAAAGCGCAAGCCGCCGTATATTATGTATGGTACGCCTAAACGTACTAAAGCTTCTTCAATAGCACGGGACTGTGCATTAGAACGATACAAAATGCCAATTTCGCGTAGATCAGTACCAGTATTAAAATATTGCTGTATTTTGCGCGCCACATATAGGGCTTCATCTTCCTCATTTAACGCTGAGTAAACCGTAATGAGGTCACCTTTTTTCCCTTGGGTCCATAAAGTCTTACCCATCCGCCCAGTGTTATGATCAATTAAGGCATTTGCAGCTGCTAATATGGTACTGGTAGAGCGATAGTTTTGCTCTAAGCGTACTATTTTAGTATAGGGAAAATCTTGTTCAAAACGTTGTATATTTTCGATTCTAGCGCCACGCCAACCATAAATTGATTGATCATCATCGCCCACTATTGTTACTGAAGTTGCGCGTTGCGTTAAAATGCGTAACCACATGTATTGGATCGTATTAGTATCTTGAAACTCATCAACCAAGAAATGTGCAAAACGCAGCTGATAATATGCTAATAATTCTGGATTTTGTGCTAGTAAGCTATAAGACCGTAATAATAAATCCGCAAAATCCAATACCCCCATTTCCTGGCAGGCTTGCTCATAGTGCATATAAATTTCGCTGTTAACTTGTTCATAGGCACTTTCAGCCCGACCCATCTGACGGGCATAAATACCCTCGTCCTTTTTACGATTTATAAAACCTTGCACATTTTTAGGTTCCCAGCGTTCTTCATCGATATTTAATTTTTTGAAAACACGCTTAATTAAACGTAATTGATCATCAGCATCCATCACTTGGAAATTTTCAATTAAATTTGCTTCGCGCCAATGCTGGCGCAACATTTTATGTGCTAAACCATGAAAGGTACCAACCCAAATGCCACGAATTGCGCCAGGCAACATTGCAGCTAAACGCGCCCGCATCTCACTAGCAGCCTTATTAGTAAACGTAACTGCTAAAATGCTTTCTGGGGCTGCATTTTTAATTGCTATTAACCAAGCAATCCTATTAATTAGAACCCGAGTCTTGCCACTGCCAGCTCCAGCCAACACTAACAAGTTACCCAACTCTGCGGTAACTGCAAGCTGCTGTGCATCATTGAGTTGTTGAATATGCTGTGTAATTTCCATCCGCATAGAGTACCCTATTTTTGACTTTTATTTAAGTCAATTTTTATGGGGTATGTTTTGGAGGAGTCGGTGCACGGGATTTGTCAGGAGCATTTGGTTGCTGGTAAGGTCCACCGATAGCAATGTGTGGAGTAGTTGTTGGGGCTTTTTTTGCAACTGCCCCAAATGTCGCGGTAACTTGCAAACCCTTAGCCGATTTTAATTTATCCCAAAAACTCTTAATCACCCTAAATCTAACAAATTCTATTTCATGTAGCTTAGCGGTGCGGTTTTTTAAAGCCAAAAAGCAAAACCCGTCGGTTGCCATAGGTAGTATTGTAGGTTGTGCCGGCACTTGATCATCAGGCGTATTCATCTAAATCCCCCAACATAACATCTTCAGTATTTTCTTCCTCTGTTTCAGTATTCTTTAAGGCCCCTACGCTAGTAGCCCGATGTAAATCGCCAACTAGGCCATAATATTCAACACCATCAGCATTGGTATCGCCACCAATAATAGTAAATTTATTATTGGCAATTTGCGATTCTTGATAATGATAAATCTCAAGATTGTGATCAGTTTCAGGATCAAGATACATATTCGTTAAACATACTGTGGCATTGGTTGCTAAATGTATAAATTCAGCTTCAAGCGCGCACATTTTCTCATTCTTTGCTTTAAAGACGCTGCTTTTTTTTGACAAAATGTAATTTATTAGCATCATATAAAGTTAGCAACGGAATTAATATATTATCATTTTTATCACTATGCACTACGCGCCAGCCCATCTTTTTTAACATTTCTAAAAAGCTTCTAACAATATTTGGCATCGGAATTCGAGTAAAAATATCTACTTCTTGTAAAAATACAAAATCTAAATTCATCTTTTGGATTTTTTTTGCCAAGAATTTAAGCTGTTTCTTTTTGCGTAGATCATATGCTTTATCAGTTTCATCTAAATCAAAAGGATTATTGCTCTCGCCAGTTAAAATTGCAGAGTGCCCTTTATTAAGTAAATCCCATGTCATTCCGGTCAATGAAATTTCTTTATGATCTGCCGTCTCAGATTCAACTCGCGCGATTTGATATGCGTGATCAGATGTAAATCCAGAGAGCAATTTATCAAAAGATCCTACAGCCATACGCCACCCTATATTTATATACCTTTTACACTCTACTAAGTTTGGACTATTTTGGGCATAAAAAGTTGCAGGATGTACTGTTCATTTATCTACTGAAAATATGAGCAGTTACAACAATTGAACCGAATAGGGCAATCGCACTGCATTTACACGTTTCATGTAAGCGATTGCTCACAGGGCTTGGCTTGGGAATTTTGAGCATCCATGAGAATATCGAATAAAT
>JAGVLG010000109.1 GCA_020054325.1 Gammaproteobacteria bacterium | reverse complement strand
TGGTTTGGCGGTCATATTTGCATCTCCTTAAAAGCTTGATTCGTAGCTTGCCGGAAATGCTGGAAATTTAAAATGTGTGTATGGCTAGACGCTTACGATGTTCGAATATTCGTTTAACAATGCGGATAATTGACTCGCATCTTTAACTGGCATAGCATCTTTAGCTTTAAGAATCAGGCAGCCTGCATGGTAGCGTAAATATCTTTTCCGCCCAAGGCATCTTTTAATAGCTCTGACAACCGTCTTATCTGGCCAGAGTTTGATTCTCGATCTAATAAATATTTCCAAAAGGTTAGACCGAGTTTTTTGCACGTCTTTTTTAAACTCGCAAACGAATCTCTACACATACGACCGTCTTCGCTTCTAGTGGAACCACTTATTTTACGCTTCTTAACATATTCCCTTATATCGCGCTCACTCAAGTTATTATGCAGCGGAATTTCTGGATATTTAAGCACCAACAATAACTCTTCTTGCTTGCGCAAAAATGAGGCAAGAACCTTTTTAAGAGCAGCAAACACATTGTGCTTACACATTACAGCAAATAAATTGCGTATTTGTTTTGCCAACAATTTGCCAGGTTTGATTTTGTATTTGACTAGCTTATCGTATATATTCCAAAAATCTTGCTTTACTATGTCTATATCTTTTATTTCTTGCTCATTAGATGGTATTAGTGCCTCTATTTTTCTTTCGGCGTGAAACCAACACAAACCATGGCTAAACAAATTAAATTGTCCAGCTTCATCGCTTATTATAGGCGTGTTCGTAAGCAACCCTTTGGCTGCAACACTGCCATACATTACGCCCTCAGTTAAAATTAATTTCTCACGTTCAGTTATAGGTATTTTAAAGTAATTTAAATATCGTTCCCATGCATCAGTATCTTGAAATTTCTTGTGGCCATCCAACAATGTTTGTATCGTAACTCGTGCAAGTCCCTTATTTTTAAGGTATTGTATAGCAGCATCATTAACTACAAACAGGTCCTTGCCGCCGCTTAGTAGACCCAGAAAATTAATACGATTTTTCCGCTTACTCGTTCTAAAATATGTAAAAAATGGATTGGTTATAACGGTGCAATAATAATTCTTACCCTTATGCCTGGCCCCAGTATCATCTGTTTGTATGTAATTAGAATCGCGTAATCCAACCTCTAGCAGTTCTTCTTTCTCAGTATGATAGGCATCTTGCCCAACAGTTAATATATTGTTTAACCCACCTTTGGATATATCTATTCCCCATTCATGCATCTGCTCTAATAATAACGGTTGGGTAACACCTTGATGATAACACTGATGCAATATGTAACTTCGCAATTGCGGGCCAAAGTGATTACCAGAAATTTGTGGCGGTAACTTGGCTTGAATATTTTTGCCAGATGGCAATTGCCATTTTTCTAACAGGTATCTTGTATTCTTAGCCTTTATAATTAGCTCTTGCACCACAAATGGAGCATATCCTTTAAATCTTGCTTTAGAAGGTACCGATTTAATCTTAATAATTTTTTCTTCGTGAATAATTAAGTTTTGCGTTTTTTTCTTTTTTGCAGAGCCAGCTCGCTTTTTGTTTTTTTGCTTATTGGGCTTTTGCGGACTACCTAATGCGCTAGGGGAAATCTTTGGTCGCTGATTTAAACCTTTAAGTCTTTTGATTTCCGCCAGCAACTCTTCCTTTTGTCCTTCTTGCGCACGAACGTAACCATTTAAGGTTTCGATAATACCTACTAGCTCAGCAATCAGGGGATCTTTCCTTCGCTGCATTGTCATCAGTGGCGCAAATATTGGTGGTTCTTCATGACGTGCATCATAGCAAAGGATTGAGTGCGGGTACAAGGTCACCTGCCTAGAGTTTTTGAGATGTTACGGTCTTAGTAGCCATGGTTACACTCCTGTATTAGCGACTGCGCTCGTATTACGCTCGTCTGGTTAAGTTAAGTGTCAACATGAACTAACCTAATATTAGAAGTTCTCCAGAAGCTTTACGTTTCAAGGCTTCTGGCGGAGAGACAGGGATTGACTCGGGGCATCCTGCCCCTTGGGCTTCGCCCGCGCTGCGCGCGTCCAAAATTGCAATCCCTGCAATTTTGTCGAACCCTTTGGTTCGGATATTTCTGTCTCAACAGACCTTAAATAATGTCCTAAAAGGACATTATTTAAAATCTGGCGGAGAGACAGGGATTCGAACCCTGGGTAGGGAGACCCTACAACGGTTTTCAAGACCGCCGCTTTCGACCGCTCAGCCACCTCTCCGCTGACAAGTGTACATGATTAATTTTGAAATTTGAACTATGTCATCAAGTTTTTATTTGAGCATGGGTAATCTTTGTTAATTATTAGTATTTAGCTTGACTCTTTCTTTAAAAAAACGTAGCTTGTCATTCGGCTTACATCTTGAGAAAAAAGTTATGCCACCAAATAATTTATTCTTTCGACTAATTAGACAAGTGAGTTCAGATTCGTATCCTAAATTTTTGGGTTTGGCGAGCTTGCTGTTTTTAGGCAATAAATATATGGCTCGGGGTTTTAACAATATTCGATTGCTAGATGTAAAACAATACATGCTCCCTAGCTGCCAAGCAAAAAACAAGTTAGATGATGATTTGCAATTATCAAAAGGAATAACACAATTAACTTTTTTTGACTGGGACTATATTGGATGTAGGAGAGTTGCTAAAGAACTACATTATTACTTTGAAGATTTTACAAGTAAATACAGTCCGGAAGATATCAAAAAAATATTGCAGGATTGGGGTAAACACTTCGCTGATCCTAAAGTTGCACTTATTGCAAAATTACATTTGCTGCTAAAGTTATTTACTAGTAGTAAAAAACAAGAGTTTTTTACTACAGGTTTAGACGAAATATATATCAATACTCTGCGAGAAAATGTTGATAGCCTATGCGCATTACCGACCATCGATTCAATGGTATGTATGATTGCTTATACCATAATAGCATATCCAGAGATTAGAAAAAAACTACCAGATGATTTCATAGTAAGATTTGCACTATCGGGCTCAAATATGCGATTTATTTTGCGAGAAATTGCTAAGGCAGAAATACATAATGGTGTGGATTGGTGTTTTAGTATAATTGAGAGACTTGCTGCTGCAAAAAAATAACCGTAGAAGATTTACTATGTAAAGATCATGATAAAGCCGTTTTGCTTAATATTTATGATTGGGGGTTTGCCGAAAAAATAATAAGCAAATGGCCTGGGATATTAAGCTGTAAAAATTATAATGGCGAGAATCTAGTGTTTTGGTTGCGGCCAGATGTTCTCTTAATGATATATAAAAAATTTAAAATTGATTTGAACAGCTTGGATAATAACGGTAATTCGGTATTATATGGTGCACCATACAAGTACAAATTGCTTGTTGCTGGTGCAAAATATATTCGTAACCATAAAGAGGCAAAAGGAAATCTACATTTGCAACTTGATTATGCAGATGAGGATGGGTTAAATTTTGATTCGCATGCGCTTGCTAGTATTAATTTTCAAGATGAAATGGGTAAAACCGCGTTACATTATGCAATTACTCTGGGCAAGTTCAAAAGTGCCATGGAACTGTTAGATAATGGCGCAAATCCCTGGTTGCGTGATAGCGCTGGTCGTAATGCATTACATTACGCGCTCTTTTCTGGTAATCTAACAATAATAAATAAAATTTTAGAAAAGACAGGTTTAATTTCGGAGCAAGAGTTACATGCCGTAGATCATTTTGGTGTAACCAATTTTGCTTTTGCTTGTTATAGCGCAAATTCTGAAGTTGTTAGTCTGGTTAAAGAACGTTTTGCTGCGCATCTAACGGCATTGGATTTCGTGATAATAGATTTAAATAATGCTTGGTATAATTCGCCTGCAAACATAAGATCAAAAATTGCTGATTTTAATAGCGAACAAAAAACTATTATTTTATCCGCTTTGGCAGCATTAAATACAAGTTACTCCATGTTTAGTTTTGCTGCCATGCTGCATGAAGTAATTAATGAGCAATTTCGTCGTCCAAATACCTTTAGAGTTGGTAAAGCATTCGGTATAGAGCTTGAATTTGCAGATCTACCTTTTTTATTGGGTATGCCATATAATCTAGCATATAAGGCATTCGACATAATCCCCACCCATGATGAAACGGCTCAGTCTTCGATATTGATGTCTTTTCCGATGCGCAATCATTATTATCAAACTTTAAGCGACAACGAACTAGTTAGCCCGGTTATAACAAACAATACTGAACTAGAGTTGTTTTTAAAATTTGTTGAAGCCGCTAAACTTGCTGGGGCTAGAGTTAATAAAACAAATGGATTTCATGTTCATGTCAACATGCGTGGCGTTTATGGGAAAAGATTAGCGCCAATAACTACGCAATTAGCACAAAATCGGCAAGAAAATAATTATGGATTATATCACTATTATCAAGCCTGGATAGATAAATCCAAGAATGAACAAGAAGAGCGTCAGCTATTATTAGTGGTAAAACAGATTATTAGAAATTTTGCTAGAATTGAACCATTATTATGCGGCTTCTTGCGCAATGGTAAATTATATTATAATGACGAATTTACTTATACCGGGAGTATAGAGGAATTGCTCGATAAATTTGAAGCAGCACAAAGTATCGAAGAACTTATAGATGTTCCTGAATTTCGGTATTACAACATAAATGTCAAGAGCTTAGCCTCTTATGGTAATCATGCACATGGTACTTTGGAGTTTCGTATGCATGAGGGTAGCGTCGATCCTATTATTATTCGTGCATGGTTAAACTTAATTAACAGGCTAGTGGATATAAGTGTAGATCAAGTCGCTAATAACGATAGCATACCATTTCGAGATATAGAACTGTTAGTATACATATTAATTGCTGAGCGCGAATATAACAAAACCTGGAATAATGCCTGGCGGGCACCGTTAAATGCATTTATTGACGGGGCTGATACTGATATTCAGGTTAAAATACAGAATTCAACTTTATATAGAATGTTTCTCTTAGCAAAGCAAGGTCAAGATTTTGCTGACTGCGCTGGTTTTAGGGTACTATCCAAAGCAGAGCAAGAACAGCTATTACAGGATTTGGAGGCAATGATTAAACTATGCAATCAATACCCTGGTGTTAGCGATGCGCCAATCGATATGCTTAACTTTACTAGGAATCTAAGGCTTGCTAGAGAGCTTGAAAGAACTAGCCAATACCTTAGCTTGGCATAGTATTCATACTAATCTGTTGTAATAGCACTTAATCTAGCTTACATTGATATGAGAGCTTACACCATTTGCTACACCATTTGTTACACCATTTTGCTACACCATTTGTTACACCATTTTGTTACACCATTTGGAACTTTTCTTAAATGAAATGTTCAAATTAGATAACATATTAACTTCGTGAAGAGAGGTGGTAAAATGACCCCGGGTTTTAATGCTATGGCTAATTATGTGCTCGAAAAATATTTTGCTGAACCTAAATCTAAAGATTTAGTTTTGGGTTTGTTAAAAGAAATGGTTGATGAAGCAGAAAAAATGTCTAAAGGTGATAAGGAGCAGCTACTTACACTTTTAAGTACAGACAAGGGAAAGGCAGAAGCGGTGGCTTGCGTCAAGGGTATTCTCAAGCAGAGAATAACTGAACAAGCTGCGAAGCAATTTATTTCCGCAAAGCTTGATCAAGCTTCCATCGGTAAAGTTTCCACTACTACTGACGAAGCCAAACTTTTGAAGGATATCTTGGATAAAGCGCGGATTAAAGCTGCTGATTTAAAAGAGTATTTTGAGCAAGACGGTACCAAGCCATCAGCTTTGAGTAAACATACTCACCCAGATCCTACTAAACCTCCTCGCCTGTAGGAGATCAGATCAGGCGCACAACTCTTAGTTGTGTGACCTGAGTTGCGTTTTCGTTTTTAATGTGCTTTTATTTAATTGCGAATAGATCCATCTCTGGGAGAAACCTTTTGATCAACGTTCTGATAGTTGATGATCATGATATCGTCTGCGCTGGTGTAGGGCGCTTGCTATCTGATGTTAAAGGTATCAATGTGATTGGTGAAGCACGTAGTGGTGAAGATGCGGTGCGTGTTGCCAAAGAAAAGCGTCCAGATGTTGTGTTAATGGACGTTAAGATGCCAGGAATTGGCGGATTAGAAGCAACACGTAAGATGTTACGTAATAATCCAGAAATAAAAGTTATCGCATTAACTGTCTGCGGCGAAGAACCGTTTCCTTCAAAATTATTACAAGCGGGTGCTGCAGGTTATTTAACTAAAGGTTCTAGTATTGATGAAATGGTACTAGCGATTCGTTCAGTATATGCAGGTAAAAGATACATTGGGCCAGATATTGCACAACAATTAGCTCTCAAGAAAATTACTGATGGTGAGGGCTCACCGATGGATTTACTTTCTGAGCGTGAATTGCAAGTGATGATGATGATTACTGCAGGGCATAAAGTGCAATATATTTCAGATATGTTATATTTAAGTCCTAAAACGGTAAATAGCTACCGTTACAGGTTGTTCGATAAGCTTGGCGTCTCTAGCGATGTTGAGTTGACCCATCTGGCTATTCGACATGGTATTCTCGACACAGAAAAGATAGAAGCAGAAACCACTGATCACTAATTTTGTGAATAATTAAAGTAGTTTTTCTCAATGTATAATTTAGATTTTTAGAAATAATACTGGAGTAATCCTGAAGGATTTTAGTTCTTTTCTAGCGAATTTATCTACCAAACCTGGCGTGTATTCAATGTTGGATAATACAGGCAAGGTTATCTATATTGGTAAAGCTAAAAACCTTAAAAAACGCGTTAGCAGTTATTTTGTTGGGCAAAAAGATCCTAAAACGCAACATTTAGTCGCAAATATTGCAGATATTCAAATTACGATAACCCCGAGTGAAGTAGAAGCATTATTGCTTGAATATCAATTAATATCACAACTAAAGCCGCGTTATAACATTATTTTTCGTGACGACAAATCTTTTCCATATATTTACTTAAGCACGCAAGATGAATTTCCACAATTAACATTTCATCGCGGTAGTACCGCAGGGCCTGGTGATTTCTATGGCCCATATCCAAGTACTACTGCAGTACGTGAAAGTTTAGAAATATTGCATCGTATTTTTCAGGTACGGCAGTGCGATAACAGCTATTTCAAGAGTCGTACCAGGCCGTGTTTGCAATATCAAATAAAGCGTTGTACTGCTCCTTGTGTTGGGTTGGTTGATCGCAAAACTTACGCGCAAGACGTGCGTAATGTGCAATTATTTCTGCTTGGTAAAACCAATGAGGCAATCGATCAATTATTGACTAAAATGGATCAGGCTTCTAGTAAACAAAATTATGAATTGGCAGCCAGATTGCGCGATCAAGTAACTTCACTGCGGGCGATGCAAAAACAACAAATCATTGCGGATCCAAATGCTACTCAAAATGTTGATGTTTTAGGAGTGGCGCATGTTGGGCGCAATGTATGTGTGCATGTGTTAAATATTCGCGATGGTAGGATATTAGGTAGTAGACAATATTTTCCGATCCACGATTTAAATTTAGACATAGATAAAGCAACAATCCTTGAAAATTTTATCTTGCAATATTATACAAATTTGCCGCTAGGAAATTTATTGCCCACAGAAATTTTAATTCCTGTTGAACTGTCAAACCCTGACATAGTTGTTGGTGCATTGTATAAATTTTGTAATCGACAAATAAAAGTTTCGCACGCGGTGCGAGGTGATCGGGCAAGTTGGTTACATATGGCACAAACTAGTGCGAATGCTTCACTTAAGAGTCGTATGGCGGCAGATGCAATAATCGAGCAACAATTGCTAGAGCTAGGTACAGCACTAGGCATTGAAAATTTAAAGCGCATTGAATGCTTTGATGTTAGTCATACCCAAGGGGTTGCTACTATGGCTTCGTGTGTTGTATTTGATGTTTCAGGGCCGGTGCGTGCGGCGTACCGACGTTTTAAAATAAAGACTGCAACGCCCGGGGATGATTATGCTGCTATGGAGGAGGCTTTAAAGCGGCATTTTATACGCTTACAAGAAACTGAAGCTGAGTTTCCAGATTTATTGCTGATTGATGGCGGTAAAGGGCAGTTATCACGTGCTGAAAAAGTTTGCTCCGAGTTAGCATTAACAGGGGTAACTATTTTAGGTATTGCTAAAGGCCCAGAGCGTAAGCCAGGGTTAGAAAAGTTATTTTTAGCGCCAGGTGCCAAAGAAATATTTTTGGCTGCGGATTCGCATGCGTTGCATTTATTGCAAAGAGTGCGGGATGAGGCACATCGTTTTGCTATTACCGGGCATCGTAGTAATCGCGCAAAGCGTGCTTTACATTCAGTGTTAGAGGATATCCCTGGGGTAGGTGAAAAGCGTCGTCGTGACTTATTGCGGCATTTTGGTGGCTTACAAGAGGTGCGATGTGCTACTGTAGAGGAGTTGGCAAAAGTGCCAGGGATTAGTGCAGTATTAGCAAAAAGGATCTATGATTCACTCAACGGTTGAATTAATATTTAGGGATTTTTATTTTGGCAGTTAATTTACCAAATTTTTTAACATTATTACGCATAATTTTAATTCCAGTTTTCATAGTCGTGTTTTATTTGCCAGCCAAGTGGGCATACTGGGTTACAACAGGGATATTTGTATTTGCTTGTTTAACAGACTGGTTGGATGGTTATCTTGCAAGACGCTTACATCAAGAATCAACATTTGGGGCATTTTTAGATCCTGTTGCAGATAAGTTAATTGTTGTTGGAGCTTTAATTTTATTGGTGCAAAGTTACGGTACTGCATTGTTGACCATCCCGGCATTAATTATTGTTAGCCGTGAGATAGTGATTTCAGCATTACGTGAATTGATGGCACAATATGGTAGCAGTGCCAAAGTTGCAGTGGTTTATATTGGTAAATTAAAAACATTTTTACAAATGACTGCAATTGCGGTGTTGTTATCACAGCCGCATCAAATGAGTTGGCACAATCCTATTATTTTGGTTGGATATATATTGTTATATATTGCTGCTGCCTTAACTCTTTGGTCAATGTTGGTCTACTTATATGCCGCTAGAGCTATTTTAAGCTCGGAATATCGTACCCCCTTGACTCATTCTGAATAATCTGTAGAATGCTTCTCTAACGCGGGAATAGCTCAGTGGTAGAGCACAACCTTGCCAAGGTTGGGGTCGCGAGTTCGAGCCTCGTTTCCCGCTCCAAAATATGCCTCGCTACCGAGGTATTTTTTTTGCTGAGAGCTAGTGGCTGGGTGGCAGAGTGGTCATGCACCGGATTGCAAATCCGTGTACGTCGGTTCGATTCCGGCCTCAGCCTTCAAAATATTGGGTTAGCCCACCATCCAAAGCCTGGGTGGCGAAATTGGTAGACGCAAGGGACTTAAAATCCCTCGGTAGCAATACCATGCCGGTTCGATTCCGGCCCCAGGCACCAAATAAAATCAAGGCTTCTAGCCGTTAAATAAAGCAACATGATCTGAAGCGGGTTTAGTAGACACCAAATTTTGATATAATCATCAAGAAAAGGTGTAAACATGAGTAAGTACGATAAGTCATTCAAAGATGAGGCTGTTAGATTAGCCTTAACCTCCGGGCAAAGCATTGCGCAAACCGCTAGAGATCTTGGTATTAAGGATGGTTGTCTTTACAACTGGATCAGCCGAGCAAAAACTAATTCCGAAACTACAGACAGCTATGGCAATAATTTAAATCTTGCCGAGGAATTAAATCGTTTGCGCAAAGAAAATGCTCGCCTCAAGGAGGAGCGAGAAATACTAAAAAAGTTCGCCACATTCTTTGTAAAAGAATCGAAGTAAAATTTAGCTTTATTCTTGAACATCGATCGCAATTTAGTATTCAAGCGATGTGTAAAGTGTTAGCTGTTTCTAGAGCTGGTTACTACGCATGGTGTGCGAGACCAGAGAGTAAGCGTAAAATCGATGATAAGCGCATTCTTGCGCATATTAAGACGATATTTGCCGATAGCCGAGATACATATGGTTATCGACGTATTCACGCTGCATTACTAGATTTAAATGAAATATACAGTTTGCATAAAATATTACGTTTAATGCGCGAAAATAATATTCGCCCAAAAACAAGGAAAAAATTTAAAGTGACTACTGATTCAAAACACAACAAACCCATACATGATAATAGTTTAGCTCGGCAATTTAATGCAACAGAACCTAACCAACGCTGGGTTTCTGACATCACCTACATTCCAACAAAGGAAGGCTGGTTATACTTGGCAGTTATCCTGGATTTATATTCGCGCAAGGTTATTGGTTGGGCAATGTCTGATCGCATGAAAGACCAGCTAGTTACTGATGCATTAAAAATGGCATTATTTCGCCGTAAAGTTCGCTCTAATCTTCTGCTGCACTCCGATCGTGGTAGTCAGTATGCATCAGATAACATGCAGCAATTACTTCGCCAAACCAACATTACATGCAGCATGAGCCGCAAAGGTAATTGCTGGGATAATGCTGTTGCTGAAAGCTTCTTCCATTCATTAAAAACAGAATGCGTGTATCACGAGCATTACCTAACGCGTAGTGACGCAAAGAATTCTATTTTCGATTACATAGAAGTATTTTATAATAGAAAGCGTAAGCATTCATACTTAGGATATAGATCTCCTGAACAATATGAGTTAAGCTGCAATGTCTAAGGGTGTGTGTCTACTGAAGTCGTAGCAGATCAACAAACTTAAATCTCAAAACCCTTCGAGGGGCACTCACGGGGCACTAAGAAATAACAAATGGCAACAAAGAGTACTATTTTCGATGTATAATGCCTTGTTATATTTATAGCTGTCGTGAAAAAAACAAATGATAGTAACACATGAAAATCCAATATTACGCGAACATGCAAAATCTGTTACCAATTATGGCTCCGATGAGCTTAAGCAAATTGTGGATCGGATGTTTAAAGTAATGCGTGAAAAAGATGGAGTTGGCTTAGCAGCCCCACAAATTGGCGAGTCTTTGCGCATTTTTGTTTATGGTTTTGAATATAGCCCACGTTATCCAGACGCTCCCGCTGTACCGGTTATGGCCGCTATCAATCCAGAAATATTATGGCGATCTGATGAAACAACTAATTACGAGGAGGGATGTTTATCTGTTCCATTTAAGCGCGGGCTAATAACCAGAAGCTCATCAGTCAAATTTTCTTATCATGATATTGAAGGGAATAAATATGAAAAAACCGTGCATGGTTTTGAAGCCAGGATTGTACAACATGAAGTAGACCATCTTAATGGATTTTTAATTTCAGATAGAGCCAAAGAGTTAAGAGACAGTAGAATTGCTTAATTTATTTGACTCTCTTTAAGCGTTGGTAAATATGAATGAAAGGAAAATAATTTTTGCGACGTTGGTTGGCAACACAATGGAATTTTATGATTTCATAGTTTATGCATTTATGTCCAAATATATCTCCGTGTTATTTTTTCCCAATAAAGATAATATTACTGCCCTTATTGCAACCTTTATTGTTTTTGCGAGCGGCTATTTGACAAGACCTATTGGCGCGCTGTTTTTTGGTCATATTGGGGACAGATATGGTAGGAAGATTTCTTTATATTATTCTATTGCCGCAATTACTGTTGCAACTTTACTAATAGGGTTTCTACCAACGTACTCAAGTGTTGGTATTTTAGCCCCAATTTTACTTATGCTTTGTAGGTTGGTGCAAGGATTTTCTGTTTCAGGAGAGGAAGGTGGTGCAGCGGTTTATCTTACGGAGATGGTGGGCAATAATAAAGCGTCATATGCCGGAAGTTTAATATTAGGTAGCGTCTATTTTGGTGTTTTATTAGGAAGCATTGTTTGTTTAATTGTAAACTTGCTCTTTAATGACGATCAAATATACGCATTCGCTTGGAGAATTCCTTTTATATTATCGATAATATTGGGCATAATTTCATTACAGTTGCGCAAGCAAATGGCAGAGTCCCCAAGTTTTCATAAGCGCGCGGCTGTAAAAAATCCTGTGTTAAGATTATTTTCTAAATCATATATGCTTTTGATTGTGGATATATTTTTAGTCGTAGCGCTGGCAGTACCAATATATTTATTTAACATTTTCATTCCTAGCTATTTGGGATCTATTTTAAAGATCCATGCTGTGAAGGCGCAGGCAATTTCTGTTTGCTGCCTGATTTCCTTGTCTATTGGTGTGCCAATGCTTGGCTTATTGGCAGACAAGATAGGTAAATATAAGGTGTTTGTAGCCGGTTGTATCTATAACATAGCGATTGGATATTTATCATTTTATTTAATATCATTGGGCTCAACCATATGGATGTTATTGGGGCTAACTTTAATAGGTTTAGGTTTATTTTTAATAGCAGGGCCAATTTTTGCTATTTTAATGTATAGTTATGATCCAGAAGTAAGGTTTACCGCAGTTTCGTTTGTATTTAATACTTCTATGTCTGTATTTGGCAGTTTAACACCTATCGTTGCGTTTTACATGATTGCTGGAAGCAATAGTAATGCTATACCCGGCCTATTAATTATTGGTTCAGGGGTTGTTGGATTGCTTTCCTTATGGATTAGGGTCATTCAACAGAAAACATTTTATATTGAAGAATAGTCAGCAGAGGTAAGTTATGTCCAAAAATAATCTTGTTAGAACTACATGTATTACACAAATTACATGCGTATGAAATATTCACTTGTAAATGGAGAGCGCAGCGAGCCTCAACCTGGCCTTTCAGGTCAATGCCCGGTATGTGGTAGTCCAACTATACCGAAATGCGGTGATGTAAGAGTCCAGCATTGGGCTCACAAAGGCAAGAGAGTTTGTGATCCATGGTGGGAAAACGAAACTGAATGGCACCGCTCATGGAAAGGGCAATTTCCAGAAGAATGGCAGGAGATTATTCAGTATGCTGAAAGCGATGAGAAACACATTGCTGACGTTAAGACTGCACATGGCTGGGTTATTGAGTTTCAACATTCCTATCTTCAGCCTGAGGAACGTAGATTACGAACTACATTTTATGGACCACTATTATGTTGGGTAATTGATAAGACTGGATCTGTTTTGGATAAAAAAAGATTTTATCGCGCACTTGATGAATTTAATCCATTTAGCACAAATTCACTTGTAAGAGAACTGTATTTAAATGGCCAAGCATTTAAGGTCTCTTTAGAGAGCTCTCCGTTAGATGCGTGGGCTGGATTAGATGTTCCTGTTTTATTTGATTTTGGTGAATATATTTTGCCATGTCTTTTACCTATTACACAAAATCATTTGGGCTATGTGGTAGCTGTTAAAAGAAGTGAGTTTGTGGCGCTTCACAATAAAGATGCTAATCAGATTGATAGTTTTCAGGAGCGTTTAATTAAGCTCCGTAAGCTAATTGTTCCTACTTCAGTGCAAGCATTCTCACCGAAAGAAGAACGCGGCATACCTCAAGCATCTGACCCTATGCGTTCGAGGCCAAGAGTGTTATCAAGACGAGGACCTTTGATTAACACAATTACTCAATATACCAAATAGAATCATAGTAAAACGTTTATGGTATATGATCTAGTTATTAAACTAAACATAATCATTTGCCCCGTTAGTGCCCCTCATATAGCTTAATTTTCTGTAAATATTAGTGTTTTCAATGCCTATGTTTGACATATACATGTGATTATGTATCCCATGTTGTCATTTATGATCGCTTGTTGTAGGATGTAAATCTATCTAGTATGCAGTTGGAAGTTTAGATATGGCTAATATTGAAAAGCGCACTTGGCAAGACGGTAGTATTACTTACCGTGTAAAAGTTAGGCTCAAAGGATTCCCCGCGCAACAAGCGACATTTGAAAGATTAACTGATGCTAGGAGATGGGCACAGCAAACAGAATCTGCGATTCGTGAAGGGCGCCACTTTAAAACTACTGAATCCAAGCGCCGCACGCTTGGCGAGATGATAGATCGTTACATCAAAGACATAATTCCCACTAAACCAAAGAACGTAAAAAATCGCACTTTGCATTTAAATTGGTGGAAGTCTGAGCTTGGAGAATATGCGTTAGCAGAAGTAACACCTGCTCTCATTGCTGAGCACAGAGATAAATTAAGCAGCGGAATTACCAGGTTCGGTGAAAAAAGATCACCATCAACCGTAATACGTTATATGGCTGCGATTGAAAACGCATTGCAAATGCGTAAGTGAATATGATATGCATGATTTAAGCGAAAAAGATTACAAGCACTTTACCCCAGTAGAGCGCATTAATTTAACCATAGCGGCACTAGCGCGTGGAGATATAAAAGAAGCCGATCGCTGCTGGGATACATGTCCAAGGCATGAATACAAAGCCTTTGATTTTGATTTCACGATTCGTATGCATGCAGTACTGATGTTGCGCATGGAATTTAGAGAGAATTGCTTTTACCATTACAACAAGATCAAGGTTATTGAAATCCGTACGCTACACTTAGAATGCTGTATTGACGACGAAAATTTTGAAGACAGAATGAATATCCTTGTTGAGGTTCGCACGACACATGTTGCTAGATTGAAGGCGGTTTATTGTGCCTTGAGGCAATTCTGCAGTGATGTTGGTTTATGCGTAGATACTTTTTTGCAAAATTGTCATATTGAAGAGCAGTGCTCAGATATAGATTCATATTTAACTGGCGACACCAATGCAGATGCAGGGTTTATGGAGCATTATAAGCAAACGTTTTCTATGTACTGGCAAGGGTTAAGGTAGTTTGATATACCCTCATGATTGGACCGTTTAACTGAAAAAAGCTAATAAATGAAAAAAGCTAATAAATTGCAA
Source organism: Gammaproteobacteria bacterium (assembly GCA_020054325.1). GTDB lineage: Bacteria > Pseudomonadota > Gammaproteobacteria > UBA6186 > Azoamicaceae > JAGVLG01. Next base: position 493 of record JAGVLG010000109.1, on the reverse strand, counting down.
ATTCTGAGCTGTTGTATTATAATTACAACACTAGAGCATAATTTGTTAGGTGGATAAGATGGAATTCGGGGACTATTTTAAAGAGTTAAGAATAAGGTCAAAAATGACCCTAAGGCATTTTTGCGAGGTTAATGGGTTTGATCCGGGTAATATCTCTAAAATTGAGCGTGGCATTCTTCCACCACCCCATTCAGAAGAAAAGTTAAATCTTTATGCTGCTGCTCTAGGCGTTAAGCCGGGTGACGATGAGTATCTTACTTTTTTTGATTTGGCAAAAACCTACAGGATGGCTGCTAATATACCAGCAATATCTCAAACAGAACTCTTAAATATGCTGCCAGTTTTATTTAGGACAGTGGATAATAAAGATATCACTCCAGAAAAATTAGAACGTATTATTGAGCTGATCAAAGAAGAAACCAAGAAGTAAGGATGTAAAGTGAGGAAGTCAAACGATACGATCGAGCAGCACGCTATCGATTTTTTGCGGCAG
>JAGVLG010000100.1 GCA_020054325.1 Gammaproteobacteria bacterium | reverse complement strand
TTTCTTCCAAAGGAGAAACACAAAAGCCGACTAATTGAATATACTTACCAGGACATTTCTAAATGGCCAGCAACCGGACATTTCTATCGGGCCGTAACATATGTTATACTTACATCGATCGCTACTGATGTAGCGCCTATACACGCAACCATGTTGGGATTCTTATTATGATAAATCGCTTACTTGAAAGTACAACTAACGCAACAAATGACTCTCTGCCAACTAATGGAACGAGTAACCCATGTGTTAGAGTTGGCACAACCATAATTTATTCTGGAAAAACCCCAATTTTGATCCCTGCATATAAAGGGGATTGTCCAATTAGTAGTGTGCCACTTTGGTATTGGCTGGGACCGCTATTAGGCGTTATTGGTTTAATATTGCTTTGTGGTATTTATCATGCCAGGGACGAAGAATCTAGACAACGTAGTGCGCGTAGTTTACGCAATATTCGTGATAGCTTTCGCAGACCACAAAGTGATCGCTGTCTATTATTTTCTTGTTGCAGAAAAGCACCAGAGGCTGGCTCAGGTAACACCGCGATGAGTAGCAGTACAAGAAGGCAAGCTCCAGAGCAACCAACAGTTACTGCCAATACACGTAATGCTGTCACATTAGTTTAAAGTTACTTTGCATTTCCACGCTGGAGTGGATTTGAGCATAGCAAACCCGCGTACACTTACGCGGGTCTGCTTGTTGTGTGAAGTTAGTTAAAGTTGCTATTGGCAGCATTGGAAAAACTACGAATTACCCCAACACCGATACCTTCGATTACAAAGTTTTGTTTGGTTAAATCAACTCTTATTGGTTGGTAGCTTTCGTTTTCAGCAACGAGAGATACTGTATCACCATCGCGGTAAAAACGTTTTACAGTAACTTCGTCATCAATACGGGCAACGACGATTTGCCCAGGGCGTGCTTCGGTTGTAGCATGCACTACTAATAAGTCGCCATTTAAAATACCTACATTCTTCATGCTGTCGCCTTTAACGCGTAATAAGTAATCTGCGTTAGGAGCAAAAACATTTTTATCAATTTTGTAGCTGTCCTCAATGTGCTCTTGGGCTAGGATTGGTTGCCCAGCAGCAACAGAGCCTACAATAGGAATGCCAGTATTATCGATTAATAAACGGATCCCCCTGGAGGTGCCAGGAATAAGCTCAATAATGTTTTTTCTGGCTAAAGCACGCAAATGATCTTCAGCCGCATTTGGGGATTTAAAACCCATGCGACTAGCAATTTCTGCGCGGGTTGGGGGAGCACCGGTAGCGGTCATTTGATCTTGAATCAATTGTAAAACTTCATTTTGTCTTTTTGTTAGCTTAGCCATAATCATCTTCCTACATTAGGTTGTACAGCGCCCATTACTGTATATTTAATCACATTACTGTATCCATGTCCAGCCTGGGGAACTATTGCTGCTTTAAAACCTAGGCCTTAGTTATTCCCAGATTAAAATACCCAGTAATTAACAATATGTAAGTTAGACGATTTTTTGACAGAATTGTGAGGATGGCTAAAAATTATCGCCAAGATGACTCCTCATCATCTATATGGCGTAAGTGTGATGCCAGGTCTTCATCATTTTCAATTTCATTCAGCATATCGAGGATATCCTCGCGCTCCATCTCGAATGGTGCAGATGCATCTTCTGGCTCGGGGATTTCATATGGATTGAGTTGTTGCCATGTTTCGTAGTCAATTTCTTCGATCTCGCCGTCAAAGTACTGAATTTCGACAGCATCATGCGGGTTGTCGTAGGCAACCACCCTAAAGCATTCGGGGAAATCTTTCGAATCGTACCAACTGCCGATTAATGGTTCTTCTTTTTGTGTGCGAGCTACCATAATCCTTACCTCATTTTCTTTAATATAAGCCATAAGACCTACTAAATCTACTGTTTGCTAAAAAAATATTTATTCTGAGCTATTATTAAGTTGATCTGCACGAAATATCAGGAATTCATATGCTACTTTGGATATTGGGACTAGTCCTTGCTGCTATTATTGCTGCTGCACTCATTTTGGTTGTGACTCCGATCAGACGTAATTTAATTTCAAAACCACTATTTGCGTGGTTCAAGACTGTTATGCCGCCCATGAGCGAAACTGAACAAGAGGCAATAGCCGCTGGCGATACTTGGCATGAGGCTAATTTATTTCAGGGGCGGCCACAATGGCAGCAGTTCTTGCAAAACCCCAAGCCCACCTTGACTCCTGAAGAGCAAGACTTTTTAGATAATGAAGTAGAAAGGTTTTGTGAAATGCTTGATGAATGGCAGATTGTACATAAAGATTATGATTTTCCCGAAAGTGCTTGGAATTATTTGAAGACTGCTGGGTTCTTAGGATTACATGTACCCAAAAAATATGGTGGTAAGAATTTTTCAGCTCTAGCAAGCTCAACGGTGGTACAAAAAATTGCAACTAAAAGTTTGAGTGCAGCTGTATCAGTGATGGTGCCAAATTCGCTCGGTCCAGCAGAATTAATTTTACATTATGGTACTGAAGATCAAAAAAATAAATATTTGCATCTACTAGCTAAAGGATTAGCAATGCCATGTTTTGCATTAACAGCTCCAGATGCTGGTAGCGATGCAACTTCGATAACGGACAGTGGAGAAATTTGTTATGGTAGCTGGGATGGCAAAGATCAAGTATTAGGAATTAAGTTAAATTTCAGTAAACGTTATATAACCTTAGCGCCAATTGCAAATTTGATTGGGCTTGCGGTAAAACTTTCAGATCCGCAGCAGTTATTGGGCACTAAAACAGAACTAGGGATTACAGTAGTACTACTTGAAAATATTACCGCTGGGGTTGAGATTGGGGCTCGGCATTACCCATTGAATCAGGCATTCTTTAATGGACCAATTCGCGGTAGGAATGTTTTTGTACCATTAGATAATATTATCGGTGGCCAAAAGATGATTGGGCATGGTTGGAAAATGCTGGTGGAATGTTTAGCCTCTGGTAGAGGGATTTCCTTACCGGCATTAAGCACTGCTCTTGGTAAGCACTGCTACCGAGTTACTGGTGCCTATGCCAAGTTGCGGCAACAATTTAAAGTATCGATTGGTAACTTCGAAGGTGTAGCAACCGCAATGGCACGAATTGCCGGACACACATATATGTTGGAAGCAACTCGGTTATTGACATTATCTGCCATAGATCAAAAATTTAAACCTTCGGTAATTACTGCAATTAGTAAATATCATATGACTGAAATGTCGCGCGTTGTAATTAACGATGCCATGGATGTACACGGTGGTCGTGGCATTATGATGGGACCAAGAAATTACCTTGCAACCTCATACGAAGGAGTTCCCATTAGCATTACTGTAGAGGGAGCAAATATTCTCACGCGTTGTCTAATGATATTTGGCCAGGGTGCAATACGTTGTCATCCATATGTTTTACGCGAATTGAATGCAGTTAAAGAAAGTGATCCGCAACGCGCTTTAGCAGAATTTGATGCTGCTCTTTTTAAACACATATGTTATGCATTAGCGAATTTTTCGAAATTAAAAGTTCATTCATTAAGTGGCGCACATTTTTGTGAAGCTCCCGAGCATGCAGGATGGAAAAGATACTATCAATGGTTGAGCTTCTTTAGTATTGCTTTAGCATGTAGTGCTGATTTAGGAATGTTAGTTCTAGGTGGCAATTTAAAACGAAAAGAAAATTTATCTGCTAGGCTCGGAGATGTATTAAGTTATTTGTATATTGCATCTGCTGTTTTAAAATATAATTATGATTATAAAAATGATGCAGCAGATTATAAATTAACCAAGTGGTCGTTGGACTTTTGTTTGTATAAAATTCAAGAAAGCTTTGATTATTTTTATTTAAATCTAGATAGTTTTATGGGTAAAATTATTTCTTGCTACATATCGCCGCCATGGCGTAACTTTCGCATGCCAAGCGACAAATTGGCGATCGAAATCAGTAAGGATATGATGCAACCATCATTATTTCGAGAACGTTTAACTTCGCATTGCGTAGTTAGTAAATCTGCCGATGATCCAGTGGCACGCGTCGAACTAGCTTGGCTAGAAATGGTTAGAGTAACACCATTAATACATAAACTTGATGAATACGTGCGAGCAGAGCAAATTGATAAAAATTTGCGCATGTTTCATCGCATCCAAGCTGCATTGGATAAAGGATTTATAACAAATGATGAAGCTGCAGCATTAAACCATTTTGAAACTTTGCGATTAGACGCAATTCAAGTGGATGAATTTACCGAGGCGCAATTAAAAGGATTAGAAAAATGAACAGAGATGTATTTATTGTAGATGGATGTCGCACACCATTTTTAAAAGCTGGAGCAAAACCAAATCCGTGGTCTGCCTCAGATTTGGCTGTTGCTGCGTGCCAAGGATTGTTACAACGCCAGCCATTTGCTGCAAGCGAAATTGGCGAAGTAGTATTTGGTTGTGTTGGTCCAAGTGCTTCAGAGGTTAACATCGGTAGAATCATAGCGCTACGAGCTGGTTGTGGCGACAAAGTTCCTGGCTGGACCGTGCAACGCAACTGTGCCTCTGGTTTACAAGCCGTGGATAATGTCTATCAGGACATTGCTAATGGTAGATATGAATTAGGCTTAGCAGGTGGTACCGAGGCGATGAGCCGCGCTGCATTTTTATTTAGTGATGAGTTCGTAAATTGGTTTGCAAATTTAAACGCTGCCAAGACGCTACATGAGAAACTTCTTGCTGCTTTAAAATTCAGGCCTAAATATTTAATGCCAGTATTTTCGTTGTTACGTGCTCTGAATGATCCAGTAGTGAATTTATCTATGGGGCAAACCGCTGAAAAAGTGGCATATATGTTTGGAATTTCGCGCCGTGAAATGGATGAGTTCTCAGTGCGTAGCCATCAACGAGTTGTTGCAGGTATGGCCGCAGGTAACTTTGCAAATGAATTAATACCTCTATTCGATTGGCAAGGTAAATGTTATGAAGCAGATAATGGCGTGCGTGCTGATAGCAACGTTGAAAAATTAGCAACCTTAAAACCATCTTTCGACAAACCATTTGGTATGGTAACAGCTGGCAATAGTTCTCAAATTAGTGATGGTGCCGCGGTACTTTTATTAGCTTCACAAGCTGCAGTAGATAAATATAAGTTGCGGCCGATAGCTCGCGTGGTTGATGTAGCCTGGCAGGCATTAGATCCATCAGTTATGGGTTTGGGACCAGCTCTAGCAATTGGACAACTTTTAATTCGTAATAAATTAACTTTAGATCAAATTAGTTATATTGAAATTAATGAAGCTTTTGCTTGCCAAGTATTAGGTTGTGTTAGAGCATTAGCAGATCTAGAGTATTGTAAGCAAAACTTTGGTATTGATAAGCCTCTTGGTACTATAAATCAAGAAATTTTAAATGTGGACGGTGGTGCCATAGCAATTGGACACCCAGTTGGGGCTAGTGGCGCGCGTTTAACTTATCATATGGCACAAACCCTAAAGAAAAATAACACAAAGTTGGGAATTGCAAGTTTATGTATTGGTGGTGGCCAAGGTGGCGCCATTTTACTAGAAAATGTTTCAGGAGATAAATAATATGTCGAATACTTATAAAAACTGGAGCATGCAAACAGATGCTAAAGGGTATTGCTGGTTAACCTTAGATCGGCAAAATTCATCTGCCAATACATTAGGACATGTTGTATTAGAAGAATTCGAACAAATTCTAAATGATTTTCAAAAAAATCCTCCTAAGGCATTAGCAATTAAATCGGGTAAGAACAGCGGTTTTATCGCTGGCGCAGATATTAGTGAGTTTGTACATATCCAAACCGAAGCTGAAGCAAATACGATGGTTCGTCACGTGCAAGACATTTTTGATAAACTCGAGGATTTTTCATTTCCAACAGTTGCTGTAATAAATGGCTTTTGCTTAGGTGGTGGTTTGGAATTAGCTTTAGCTTGCAAGTATCGGGTTGCTCTAGATACTCCTAAAACCAAGATCGGTTTGCCAGAAATCATGCTGGGAGTACAACCAGGTTGGGGCGGTAGTATACGCTTACCAAAATTGATTGGTACTTTAAAAGCACTACCGTTAATTGCTGCTGGTAAAGTGCTCGATGCCCGCACTGCGCAAAAACTAGGTATTGTTGATGTCGCCGTGCCGGAGCGGCATTTACAAGCGGCAACCGAATTTTACTTGTCTGGCACTGCTACACTAAGACAATGTGGCAGCCTAGAAAAAATCATACAATTTCCATTTTCCAGATTAGTTCTAGGTAATATTTTCAAACAACAAATTGCAAAGAAAGTTAATCGTAAGCACTATCCGGCGCCTTTTGCTGTAGTTGATACCTGGATGAAAAATTCAATTTACAGTTCAAACGCAATGCGTGCCGAGGCTGAATCGATTGCACGCTTAATGGTAACTGAAACAGCGCGCAATCTTGTAAGAGTATTTTTCTTACGCGATCGTTTAAAGAGTTTTGCTAAGACTGCTAAATTTGCTCCGCAACATGTGCACGTAATTGGTGCAGGTGTGATGGGTGGCGATATAGCAGCGTGGTGTGCTTTAAGTGGTTTTACGGTTACAGTGCAAGATCAATACTTGCCTGCAGTTTCAGCAACTTTAAAACGCGCTATGCAGTTGTACCAGCGCAAATTCAAGGTTCCTTATTTAGTACAAGCGGCTCGAGATCGTTTAATCTCCGACATCAATGGCACTGGTATAGCAAAAGCTGACGTAATTATTGAAGCAATTATTGAAGATGCCACAGCAAAGCAGGAACTATTTGCTAAATTAGAAAAACTTGCTAAACCAACTGCAGTATTAGCTACTAATACTTCAACGATCCCATTAGCTACTATTGGTAAAAACATGTCACAACCCAATAGGGTTGTTGGATTACATTTTTTTAATCCAGTATCAATAATGCAGTTGGTTGAGGTAGTATCTGATGATAATACTAACCCAGAAGTAGTTGCCAACGCCTCAGCCTTTGTGGGCAAAATCGATAAATTAGCTTTACCAGTAAAGAGCTCGCCGGGATTTTTAGTAAACCGTATATTAATTCCATACCTGCTGGAAAGCGCTACAATTTACCAAGAAGGGGTCGCCGCAGCGGTAATCGACAAAGCTATAACGGACTTTGGAATGCCAATGGGGCCTATAGAGCTGATGGATGCAGTTGGACTAGATATTTGTGTAGCCGCAGGTAAAAGTATGGGGGTTCCCATGCCGGCATTTGTAGACGATATGGTAAAAGCCGGGAAATTAGGCAAGAAATCTGGCTCTGGATTTTATGAATACAAAAATGATAAGATTATCCGGCCCAAGGTTAAAACGGATAACAAGATACCTCCTGATATAACAGATAGGATAATACTGCGGCTCCTGAATGAAGCTGCAGCGTGTTTGCGAGAAGGTATAGTCAAGGATGCTGATCTGGTAGATGCTGGCATGATTTTTGGCTCAGGATTTGCCCCTTTTAGAGGTGGTCCTTTAAATTATGCTAAGCAGATTAAGCCAAGTGCAGTCGTTGAGAAACTGGATAAATTAACAGTAACCTATGGGGCTAGATTTGTACCAGACGCAGAATGGAGTAATATTTAGTCCATAGATAATTCCTATTTTGTGTCTTATAAGAATAAATAGGAATTTATATGCCCGTTGCAAACCACTCAGATTTTGAGAGTGATTTATTTTTATCAGCAAAGGTTTTATATAAACTTGACGATGCTATTGATTATTACGAACGACACATTGCACCACGGCATACAGAATTACCTATACAGCAGATTGCTAGTTGGGCTCACTATTGGGTTAAAACCTTTAAAGAATTAGTGTTCCAAGGCTCAGAAATATTTCAGTCAACGGCTTTAGTATATTTTAATTACGTTAGAGATATTTTAATACTAATAGAACAAAGATTTTCAATTTTAAATTTGTTACTAAATCGTTCAGATTCGCTATTCTCTGAGGCAGATAAACTAAGATCTGTAGCATTCATTTTAGAATATATTTTTGTTATTGCCGCAGATGATTCATTAGCATCAGAAATTAAAAATAAAACCGGGTTAGATGAGTTAAAACCCTTGATACAAGACACTAATGATGCAACAAAAACAAAAATCATAAGGAACTTGGTTGAACGCTGCAATAATATTCAATCAACCCAATTAATATCATTGTTTAATTTAATTGGAGTACAAGCAGTTACTATTAAAAAAGTGATCAATCCCTTATTACTTAATTTGAATGGTGTGTCACCTGTTGCTATTAAAAAACAACCCAAGTCATTATTTATTTTGGGTGATCCTTTGTTATCTTTAGAAAATGTAATGACGCAATATCGAACAGATACTGATTTAATCAAGGTTACATTCGATCCAAATATATTCCTACTAGAGTCGGTTGCTAGTGACGGGATTGTTTATCTATGTTCAAAGGCTGATTCCTTGTATAGAATTCAAAGGTTTTTATTTAGAATTGTGTTACATCTCAATACTTATTCAGATGCATTATCAGCTTTAATATGTCGTGAATTTCTTCATGTGCCAGTTGCTGTACGCGAGGGCAAAATAAGAGCCTGGGATATAATTTTTGGGATACTACAACAAATGCATGAACAATACCAATTAAATGAAAATGTATGGTATTTTTCTAGACTTTTAAAATATAGATTCATTGAACAATTAGTATTAAATTACTCTGCATATACTGACGCTGAACAAAATTTGATATTGAATATGTTGCAGCATACTGAAAATGCAGCTGACTTTTATAAAATTTTGCTAGACACGCTAGTTAGTAGTAATACTGAGCAAGTTGTAAAAGTTTGCATAAAACTATCGCAGCAGCCTGAAACACTATTGTATACAGTACAGTTATTAAAATCTCGATCTAAAACTCTTGGCCACATAGAACCAGAAGTTACCCAGTTATTATTGCAGCGCGCAATTGAATTACTTGAAACAGGAGATGTTAAACTTTTAGAATTTTGTTGTAATGATCCAGGCATATTATTATCCTTGGATGTAGAACAAATACATTATTGCATAAATAATTTGACACAACCATTTCAATCTCAGGTGCGCGTATACTTTGAAATTCCAGATGAAATAGCAGATATTCACAGTTATCCATTTGATATTGCTGAGAATATAACAATAACTGCAAAGTTAATTCATATTAGTAGGTTGCTTTATCTCCAAGAATATAAGCGATTGCACCCAGAAATGGATGCAAGAAATCTCCTGTCAGCAGATCAAGATGATAATGCAATAAAGTTAAAAACAGCAAAAATAAGAAGGTATTTTATTAATAAATATATGCCTGATCTTGTGCTTGACGACTTGTACTCTAAGGTATTTGTAACTACATCTGGTTCATTTGAAAATTTGTCAGGGCAGGAAGGCATTGATCAAGCATCAAGCAAAATGCTAGAGGAAAGATGTCAAAATCTAACGAATGTTTTTGCGCGAATTCGCAGCATGATTCTAGAAATTATTGCCCCTGAAAATCAAGATATTGGCAATGCTTCAGAGATACAACTTTTTATACATGATAATCGTCCAAAGCTAATTGCAGGAGAGTTAGCAGAAGATGCTATGCATAAATTTAATTCAAACGAATATCCCTTTCCCGCATGGCGTTGGGTTTATGACTTTGCAGAAGATTACAAGGCTAATGCCATTGAAACAGCTATGCAAACTTTTGCAGAACTATTGGCAATTAATTATGAAATCGGTGCGCATTATGAACGTAGACTCATAGCGAATTTATTAAGGCTGCTTATATTAGCAATCGATGATTTGGACACTTTGCCTAAAACTTCCAGTAGTGATGCAAACAGTAATCGAAATAAAAATGATTTCGAAAAATTTGTAGTGGCAAGCATATCTTTATGGCGGCGTGAATATTCTAAATCCGATACCGACCCCGATACACAGTCTTGCTATAATGGGATCATTGGTAGACTATTTTTACTATTCAGATTCCATCCAATTATTGGATACGATCCGCATGAATTGGTTTGTGAAACCGTCCACGGATTAATTGTAAAGATATTTGCAGAAGAGTTACAACGAATTATTAATGCCAATCAATCTCCAAGTATAACTATGCAGCAAATGCAAAATGTTTATGAGGCATTTATATCTCTTGATAATAAATCTGCTGTTGAATATCTACTTACCACAAATATCCAATCCTGGAGTATGGATGCATCGGAACGTGAAATAAAAGCTCGGATGCAGTTGCGCAATCAGCTTATTACGAATAAATATCGCGATGTTGGAGCGTTAGTAGATGCTGTTACTGAAGATCTAAGAAGAGTTCAAACTGTTCAAGTTGAACTTAGCGAAATTGATTATTTATATATTCGCAATATATTTTATGCAATCGTACCAAATAGTCATTTCAGAGATTTGCTACATGAAATCTTTATTGCATACAAAACAAAATACAACAATTCTGATGCAATGCTACACTTGCAATTAGAACGTTGCTTGATGTGTTGTAGAATTGAAGCCTTTTCTCCAGTTGAATCCAGATTAAATAAGCTGAAGTTAAGACAAAGCTTAGAATGTTATGTTAAGCAAAAGATCGCTGCAAGTGACTTGGTTAGTGAGTTTAGAACTACGGCACAAGAAAGAATATTTAATGCTATCTGGTATGACTGTAATTCATCGAAAAGACTACCATTTCTTAACGCTGCGTGGATTAAACAATATATCGAGTATTGCATTCAACAATATGGTGATCAAAAACCGCACCCAGAGTTGCGTCGATTTTCTATATAAATTGCTTGCATCTACACACTCATGAACTTTTCTGTGCCATTACGGTCGAAATAGACAGTTAGGGCTGGAAAAAGTGCATGCAACCACCAGGAAATTTTCCAAACAGATCAGAACTGCATTCTTTGTTGGATGGAATCTTTCATTTTAATATTTCTGGTAAAGTTGGCTTAGTTGAAGAGAATCTGAAAAGCTTATTAGAGTGTGTAGGGCTATTTAAAGAGGATCCGAACCAGTTACAACAGAGTTTGACGCAGTATTTTTTTGCAGGGCAAAGAACCAAAGGTGAAATAAGCTTTGATCCAATCATAGCATGGATGCAAGTACTTGAGATTATAAATCTAAGACAAGACTTCATTACAGAACTTGAAGTCGAAGATTTGCAACAAATTAGTCAACTTAAACAAGCAGTTGTAACTAACTTTAATGCGAATATCACATTATTGCATGATGACGCTATTAATTCATTAATTGTTTACTTTAAAGAAAATAATGACGAATTGCGACATATGACAAATACTAATCTACAATCGTTTATAGAAAACTATATGGCTTTTTTTGAAGTACAACACAATCCAGATGAAATACCAGCGCGTTTTAATGAAATTATACGAAATAATACTTTTTATGATTACGATGCAAATTTAGATTCATTTCTTATATATTATATATCCCTAAATGCTATAGTAAGAAAACTATTCGTGCAAAGGTCAAATATGCAGGACAATCTAGAGGCTTATTTAGGGCTAAATGTTACAGATGGTGCGGTAATGCTTTTGGCGCGAAGTTTAGGTATGCTAGAAAATAAGTCTGTCCCAGTTAGTAAAGAGCTAGCACAAAGGATGTTGTTTAGCACGCTAATAATATTTTTAAACTCAGATAGTTATGACGGGGCTAAGCTAACAGAATTTTTAAACCACGCTAACTTCAAAGCGGTTATTCGAGTTGCAAAAATAGAGTACCTTATTAGCATTATGCGCGTAGTTTTTAGAACTAATCCAACGCGGGAGATAAAGCATATTATATTTGACCTGTTGGAAACTATCGATAATATAAGTGCGGGCGATATATTCAAAGTATTAAAGTATATCCAAACTAGTAACAACAGTACTGACTTTGATTTGTTGCTGATAAAATGTATGGAGATATTACGTAGTAAAAATAAGCAGCTGACTATTTATGATATAGAAGACCTAATTTCAAATGAAATAAATTCTACGATCCTAGACTATTCAAATAAATCATGTGCTTTAATGGCCATTGAGTACTATATTGGCTGCAGGGCAAATCTTGGTACCAATGAAGCGATAGCACTAATAAGAAGCATTCACATTCAAAATGCCAGTACCGTGCCAACCCTACAAAAAATATTTGAAAAATTAAGTCCTATGAAAGCCAGTGAGGTATTAAGCAATTATGCTTTCGACGGATCAGATAGTGAATTAAATCTGTTAGAATTTGCTTTAGGATATTACGAATCTAAGGTGAGCCAATCAGTTAATGATTTGAGCGTAACGCAACTTAGCAATTGGATAGTATTTTGGTTTAAAGTATTAGAGCGTTGTTCACTAAATGTTGACAACAACGATGAAACAGTGAGACACGCTCATGCAAGCGCCATGCAAAATCTTAACATGATACACGATGTAATTCAGAAGAATTTTGATGAGCGGGGAGTTTGGAAATATTTGCTAGAACCAGAGCATGGAAGCAGTTTATCTCGCAACAATCTTCGATTAGATACCCTGTACCAGCTTATTAAAGAATATTTAAGTATGGATACCGATACGAGAAAGCAATACCCATTATTCGATGAAGCGAATTTGTTAACTAATCTCAGTAAACTGGACAAAAGAAAACTGGGCGATATATTGCTAAGAGCTATAAAACACAACGAACAAGATCAGGTTGTTACAAAGCTAAAAGAGAATGCAAATTGTAAAAAAATATTTGGAGAGATTTCGAAGGAGACCATCGTTGCCCTGACTGATAAAATTGCTGTTCTTCAATTGCCAATCAGTGCAGAGAACATGCAGTACCTAGATGACCTATGTTTGCAAACGTTCCTTTATTTTGAGCCAATATCTCCTGAACTAGATGAAGTATTAAGTAACATTTTTTTTGAAAAACCATATAACACGCCACTAATCGATAAGTGGGTCTCTATGTTAGGAAAAAACTTGGCAAGTCTAAAAGAGCTCAAGCGTAGTGGCGAATCTTATGATCACATAGTATATATGTATGACCGTATTCTAACGCATATATTAGCAAATCTTTGTCAAAGGCTTGATGAATTGCCAGAGCCACTCAATGGTAAAATTCTTTTTACATTTTGCGACTTCAATGCTGCATATCTGGACGTACTTATTAAAAATGCGCCATTAGGGTTGTCAGGCACTGTAATTGACGTTTTATTTTATATAAATAGCAAAAAGAAGTTAAATGCAACAACTTTACAAGCTTTTATAGAACGGGTGATTACACAAAAATATAACTTACCCGAAGCGCAACGCCAATTATTACTCGTGTTAGTCATTAATACTTTAACCAACGTAACAAAACTTATCAACCTTTCTCAGTCCGAAACTGACTATCAAGGTCAGCTAAAAAGCAATAAAGAATACTTAGAGGCCATAATAAGCGATAATCACATAGTGAAGGTAAACTTTATTAAGTGTTTGGTAGAAAACGTAGGTAGATTATCTGAGACCGTTGCAGCAGATATGAGAACCGCTGTATTGAACCTTCATTACCTATTAAATAATTCAACTGGTGCAGTGCAAGATAAGCTCCTAAGGCTTATCGATGAACCTAGAATCCTAAATTACATCAATAGTGAAATAAGTTTAGAAACAATCATAAATTTATATTCTGAATGTAATGATCCAAAAATTGTTTCATATTTACAAAAGGTTATCCAGTTGTATTTTCCTGTAAGTGTGCCAAAATATATTCAATTAATTCATGCAAGCCTTACGAGTGCCAACCAGAATCTGTACCAAACGTTGCTGCAAAATATTCCTGCAGACATGTTAATTAATGATTATGTTAAAATCATAAACGAGGTTGACGATACTAAACCAGATTACGTATTTTTGATTAAACTGCTTGATAAGGTTTTAAGTAAAGAAGATTCGATACAACTGCCGGTTACGGAATTGGAAACAATTAATAGAGTTGTTCTGGATGCAGTTAAACAAAAATGTGATGGTGCAGGCGAAATATTCATAAAGTACCTAGACAAACTGCCGAGTCAAGAATGTAAGATATTGTTCATGCTTCAGGCTGACTTTAATCCTAAAATATTAGATGATGTGATAAAATACATAGACACTTTATTAAATAGTTCAGAAACGCCAGTGTCAGATAACATTAAAGCATTATGTGTGCTATTGTATGTTACTATACTGGATGTTTTTGAAAGTACAAATAATGACAATGAATTTAGTGATGATTACAAAAGGGCAACAGCAGACCTTATGCTAGATAATATCAAAAAGCTTACGCCATTTGATATGAACGTCTTTGATATTGTATTTCAAAACTTTCCCAAAATATACAGTATGAATAGCTCTTCACTACCTTTATTGTTAAAATTTTGCACCATGCTGACTGATTCCGATTTTGCGGCAAAGTACGAAATACTAAATCCAGGAAGTATTCTATTAAGTTCAATTGATTTCTTTTCATTGGCTGCTAGTGAAGATGAAGAAACTACCAAAACTCGGCATAATATTCGTGAAGCTTGCATTCATTTATGTTTTATTAATTTGCTTGATGAGTTCAATGGCAGAAATTTTTATAAGTTTCTTGATCTTATTAAACCAAGCTCATTTGAGCTTCGCAAATTAATAAATGCCTCATGTCTGATGAAGTCAATTTATGCTGAAGACTCCCTTGATTTTGAACTCTTAGGCGGATTGTGTCTATATATGCCTGCAATTCTGCAAATGACTGCTACTGAAATTGATACTATCTTGCAATTCTTTAAAGATCAAGATGGCGATCTTTTCCATAGGAACGCGTTGTGTAAGGTATTAAATTTAGATCCAGATATTAACTCTTTAAAAGATGCTGTCTTTGAAACAACTGATTTAAAGGATAATATGTTTGAAAATCATGTAAAAAAGTTGATTTGTTTTCAAAAGTTATGTGAGGCATACCCGGAGCTTGATGCTAATAATTTACAATCTGCTGGAAGGTCGCGTTTAGAGATTATGTCAGCTTGTGCCAACATATATCGGTATTTAGCTACAACTTATGCTCCGGATTTAGATTTGCAACATCTTTTTGATAGCGAAGTATTTCGTGGAGAAAACTTCGGCTCTGACTCGGATATTTCCACTGCAAGATATAACAGAGTCGCACAACGATTCGTAGAGATCATAGGGGCTAAGTGTCCAAGTGGCTTTGGTTCGATACGGCGCGAATTCTTTGATGAAACTGGCAGATTGAAGGCAGAATACAAGGATCAACACGGCAATCTAAAAGCTGAGTATTACGAGGGTAATGTTGATGATTGCTTAAGCAAATTACGTGCAATGGTTTTAGAACAAATTGAAATCTATTGTAGATCAGATGTTCCTAAGAGTGCCCAAGCGGCTGAAAAATGCGCCGCAATCCTAACTTTTATTTCGGAGAATAAGGCAGAACCACATAGTAATTGGAATCGCTTGATCCGCGGTGATTTACGCGATCACGCGTTAGAATTATTTAGTTTAAATGAAGGTGCGATGCCTGCTTGGCGTTTTATAACCCAATTTGAAGACAATTTGCATGCTTATCGGGTAACTTCAGGGGAGTTAGTATCGTTCATGAAAACTAGTGTAATGGGTGTAGATCAGAGCTTCCAGGCAAAACATGATTGTATGGAATTAAACTTAGCTTTATTAAGGTTATTGTTCCTCGCTATGCAAGACGTCTTAGATAATCCTAAACTGAATGAATTCAAACATCTCGACACTATCGAGAAGCGAATTGCACATGTTGAGTCTTGGAAAGCTTCTTTAGTATTTCGTTTTGAACAAGCTACACGTTCATATCATGCTGATAATAATCCTGATGCTGCCGATGATCATTCCTGTCCGCATGGAGTTGTTGGTTGGTTATTAGATGCTTTCAGTTATCATCCAGTTATTGGCTTTAACAAATATGCTTTTATCACGCAAAAGACTTCTGCAGTATTTAAGAAAATCCTTGAAAACGAACTTAGAAGTATTATCCAAAGTGAGATGTCATTTAAAGAAAAACAAGAAAAAATGCGTAAGGTATATAATGCTATGACTTTGTATGCTTCAGATATCCCAGAAAGAATTATTTTATCTGATCAGCCACAACAGGTTTTATTAGAGCGGGTGCAAGTAGCAGACCTTACTGAGTTGAATTCTTTTAGACAAGAAATATCACAACGTTATCCAGAAGTTAACAGCCTTGAGGCTGACATACTTAGAGAGTTAAAAGAACATAAAGAAGATTTGGAATTATCCGAGGCAGATCGATATTATATAAATCTATCAAAGACCATAATGTTTCATGATGCAGTGCATTTAAGTGATGCTAAAGAAACATTTGATGCGGTGCAAAATGATCCAGCCTTTTTGCTAGAAAGAGATGTAATTTTTGCAACAGATCCGAAAACACCATTGGCTATTGGAAGGTCCAAGCTAAATAGTGGCCTAAGGAATTATTTGGTTAGAATATTTGCGAAATCACAAATTCCAGCAGATGTTAGAGAATTAGAAATTGATAATTTTGTTAAAGAAATACTTGAACAATATACAAAAGATAGAACAGCTCTTAGCTTTAAAAAAATAATTATGGAAGCACAAGAAACTGTTCAACGGTTATCACATTCTGCTGGTCCTGTTAGTAAAGCCGATTTTAAAAAGGCTTAAAGTATAAATTGATTACCAAGCTGAGTTTTCATAACCCCTATATTATGTCACAAACATTTAGCAACTCAAAACTATTACCTTGTATTCTTAATATAATTGCTAAATTTTCACTCCAATCGCCTAGCACTATTCTTTTAAATGCATCGTTAGCATCTATGCCAGCTTTATGGGTATGGCCGTGAATAATAGTGTTGGCATTATAGGCATTAAGCCATTTTAATACCTTTTGTTCATCAACATCATAATGTTTCGTATCTTTGTTTTTTTTCACACTCTGTTTTGCTTGCTGCTCTACCCAGTTACCTATGGTATTGCGTAAGGCCTTTGGAAGTTTAAGAAAAGCATTTTTAATAAATGGATGCTGTACAAATTTACGAAAGCGTTGGTATGGTTTATCTAAAGTGCATAATAGATCGCCATGGCTGATTAATATACGATTACCATCTATATTTGCTACATAAGGATCTGGCAGGAGTTCTAAACCAGCTTTAGCACAAAATTTGCGGCCAATTAAAAAATCGCGGTTGCCTGGCATGAAATAAATGGCAACATTTGCATCGCGTAGATCATTCAACGCAGCTATTACTGGTTGTGCAAAATCGTGCGGTAAATCATCGCCTAGCCAAAGTGCAAACAGATCGCCAATTATATATAACGCTTCTGCCTGTCGTGCTGGACCTCTTAAGAACTTCGTCAACATATCTGTAAGTTCAGGAGAGCCAGCACTTAGGTGAATATCTGAAATGAAATAGATCATTGCGCTAAGGTTGCTTCGTTTAGGGTATTTGCAACTACTTCAACGTTTTCAATAATCACTGGAAGTTCCGGCACATCTTGATGACCAGCCCGATTTGTTGTTTTCACATGACTTATTTTATTCACTACTTCCAAGCCAGCAACTACCTTGCCAAATACACAATAGCCCCAGCCTTGCGGGGTTTCGGATTTAAAATTTAAAAAGTCGTTATTAGCCACATTTATGAAAAACTGGGCGGTAGCAGAATGCGGATCTGATGTGCGAGCCATGGCGATTGAGCCGATTTCATTTTTTAGACCATTGCTGGCTTCATTCTGAATTGGACGGTTAGTGGACTTTTGTTCCATCTCTGGGCTAAATCCACCACCTTGGATCATAAATCTGTCAATAACTCGATGAAATATAGTGTTATTGTAAAAGCCGCTCTGACAATAATCTAGAAAGTTTTTAGCCGTAATAGGGGCAGCCTGCTCATTTATTTCTAAAGTGATCAGACAATAGTTAGTTTGAATGTTTACTATTGCCATTTTTGAACTCCGGTTAACTTTTCAATGCTTTGTTATAACAGGTTTTTGACTATGAGGGTATATCTAACGATTGTTTCTTGCAGTTATTTAGATAAGTAATTTGCTATTATTAGCAATTGCCAAAGCATATGAATTTATATTAAAGTATATGCTCTAAGCCATTTAAATTTATACAGAAGTAATATTATGAAAACACGTTTCGCTCCTAGCCCTACTGGCTGGATGCATTTTGGTAATTTGCGTACTGCGTTATTCAATTTTTTATATGCGCAACGTCAAAAGTATGGATTTTTATTGCGTATCGAAGATACTGATCGTGAAAGATCTACTCTCGAATTTCAAAATGGTATTTTAGAAGATTTAAAGTGGTTGAATTTAAATTGGACCGAAGGTCCATACTTGCAATCGCAACGTACTGCAATTTATGCTAAGTATTATGCCCAATTAGAAGATGCTGGCTTAGCTTATCCGTGTTTTTGTTCGGAAGAAACCTTAGCAGTAACGCGAAAGATCCAACAGGCTGCTGGGAAACCGCCACGTTATTCAGGTACTTGTCGTAACTTAACACCAGAGCAAATTGCAAAAAAAATTGCTGCTGGTGAGCAGGCAACGTTACGTTTTAAAGTGCCGCAAGACACAATTATTGAATTTGTAGATCTTATCAAGGGGCCGCAACGCTTTGCGGCGAATGATATCGGTGATTTTATCATACGTCGGGCGGATGGATCCGCCTCATTTATGTTTTGTAATGCGATTGATGATGCAGAAATGCAAGTATCGCATGCCTTACGAGGTGATGATCACCTAACTAATACGCCGCGACAAATCATGATATTAAATGCCTTAAATTTACCGCATCCTGAATATGGTCACTTTGCTATGATTAACGGAAGCGATGGGGCACCATTGTCAAAGCGCAATGGCAGTGAAGCGGTACGTGATTTGCGAGCTCAGGGCTATTTGCCATTAGCAGTACTCAATTATTTAGCCCGACTTGGACATTATTATTCAGATAATGATTTTTTAAGCTTGCAAGGCTTAGCAGAGCGTTTTGATTTAGCGCATATAAGTACATCGCCAGCGCGGCATGATTTAACACATTTGCGGCATTGGCAAAAGGAAGCACTAATGCTCTGTTCTATTGAGGAGATCGTAGAGTTTATTAAACCGAGTATTGCAGGTGTAATTGTAGAATCCAAGTATGCAGAATTTGCAACAATGATTCGAGATAACATTTTAATGCCAGAAGATGCTATGCTGTGGGTTAGTGCGGTTGCTAGTGAAGGTTTAGATTTCTCTGATGCTGCCTGGCAAGTGCTAGACCAAGCTGGCAAAGACTTTTTCACAATTGCGCGTGATTGTGTTAGTAAAAATCCTAATATCGAATTTAAAGAATTAGCAGATCAAGTAAAAAATGCAACTAATTGCTCAGGTAAACAATTATTTATGCCATTGCGGGTTGCATTAACTGGGCAACTCCATGGGCCTGAATTGGCAAAAATGTTGCAATTTATGGGAGGTGCTATGGCAGTTAAAAGATTTGATTGGGCGATCCTCAAATTAACAACGGGAATGTAATGACTGATTTACTTATATACGACACGATGTCGCAACTAAAAAAAATTTTTACGCCAATTGATCCAAAAAAAATTGGGATCTATGTTTGTGGGATCACCGTTTATGATTATTGTCATGTGGGGCATGCGCGTACTGCGATTGCCTTTGATGTGATCGTACGTTATATCAAGCATAAATATGGTGCAGATAACGTAATTTTTGTACGTAATATTACTGATATCGACGATAAAATTATTAACCGTGCTATAGAAAATAAAGAAAGTGTCAGTGATTTAACCACAAGATTTATTACTGCCATGCACGAAGATTTTAAGGCGTTAGGCTTAATAGCCCCAGATCATGAACCGCGCGCAACTGAATACATGCCACAAATGTTGGAGATGACACGTCGGCTGGTGGCAACTAATTATGCCTACCAAGCAATGAATGGCGATGTATATTATAAAGTGCGGGCATTTGAAAAATATGGTTGGCTGGCGAAACGCAAATTAGAAGATCTCTCAGTTGGTGCTCGGGTTGAGTTAAATGAAGCCAAACTGGATCCTTTAGATTTTGTTCTATGGAAGCAGGCCAAAGCTGGTGAACCATGCTGGGATTCATTATGGGGTAAGGGTAGGCCAGGTTGGCACTTGGAATGTGCTGCCATGTCGACTGATATTTTAGGGCATACTTTTGATATTCATGGTGGTGGTTTTGATTTAATATTTCCGCATCATGAAAATGAAATTGCAGAGGCTGAAGCCTGCACTGGAAAAACTTTTGTCAATTATTGGATGCATGTTGGTTTCTTACAAATTAACCAAGAAAAAATGGCTAAGTCTGCGAATAATTTTGTAACTATTCGAGATGCCTTGCGGCAGGTAGATCCAGAAGAATTACGTTTCTTTGTGTTGTCAGGTCATTACCGTAGTCAATTAGACTATTCATTAGATCAAGTGAAATTAGCGCGAGCTTCGTTAGAGCGTTTATATACCGCGTTACACGGCGTAACTATTGATCCAAATACTGTGGCTGCTAAAGATACTGCTTTTGAAAAGAATTTTTTAGCTGCAATGGATGATGATTTCAATACACCAGGTGCATTAGCAGTATTATTTGAACTAGCGCGGGAAATTAATACAGGTAAACAAGATAAATCTGCAAAGGTTGGCGCTTTATGTCGCCTATTATTAGATCTAGGCGCAATTTTAGGTTTGTTATACCGTGATCCTGCCTTAGTGTTAGGAGTTACTAAATTAGATGCGGTTGATAGTAAAGTGCAGGATTTAATTAAGGCGCGCGATGCGGCACGGCTGGCAAAAAATTGGGCTGAAGCAGATCGTATTCGCGATGAGTTAAAGGCCTTAGGCGTTACATTAGAAGATACTGCTAATGGTGGCGTACAAGTTAAGAGGGTTTAGCTGTTGCTACGGGTGATGCGTAGGCGGATCACTACTGCACTAGCTAATCTTACCAAGACGTTGCCAACGTATTTTAGCATGCCACCAATCTACGCTAAGTACTATACTACGAGCTTTGCCAACAATATAACGATCGGGCACTACGCCCCAGATACGACTATCTTGGCTATTATCGCGATAATCTCCTAAAACAAAAAAGCAATCTTGCGGTACTATTAAATCTGTAGATTCGAATGAATTAGGCTTATCCCAAGCTAAATAAATTTGATGTTGTAATAGATCCAGTTCAGTATTTGCTTTAATTACCTTATTACTTGTACCATCGGAGCGCTCTTCAAGTTCAATTGTTAGATTATTATAAAAATTCGGTTGACCATTTATATAGAGGGTGCGATCTTGATAGCAAATATGATCTCCTGGTAATCCTACAATTCGTTTTATAATCGGATCGTTTTCACTAGCAATATTGCCGCGAATTACAACAATATCGCCGCGCTTTGGTGTTGCTTTACTAATTCTAGTGCCAATTAATGGTAATCTTAAACCGGTGCTATATTTATCAACGATAATCCAATCGCCCTCTATTAGGGTAGGTTTCATTGAAGCTGTGGGAATACGAAAACCTTCAAAGATAAAAGCGCGAATTAAAAATAATATTATTAGTGCTGGAAGGATTGCATTAATAGTTTTAATTAGGTATGGCCTTTTCTCGGTTGCAACAGGATGCGGTTGCAAAATGCGATCTAAACTTACAATGAAAAGGCTAGCTACTATTGCTAGTATTAACAATCCTTCAAATAACATTTAGCTCTTCCTTAAGCTAGTGTTGCGTTCAAGACTTTTGAAACTTCTGTGCGCGTCCGCAAATAAAAAATATTTACGCAGCCTGGTAGCTAATAAGTTTCCTCAATTTATTCATAACCAGACTTCTCTACTTGTAAATAGTGCGTGATTGGCAATTTAAATCCATGTTGACTAAAAGCTTTCTGAATATCATAGGTTAATGAATGCTTTAGTTTATCAAAAAATTCTTTTTCAACCCAAACTGCAAAATCAAAAACAATGGCTGCCTCATTGAATTCGGTGAATAACAATTGCGGGGCTGGGTTGTCTAAAACCAACATGTTTTTACGTGCTAAATCAAACAGCACTTCGCGAACTTTATCCATATCTTGTGACATACTAACGCGTAATCTAATGTCTAAGCGACGCTTTGGAAAATGGGTTAAGTTAATAAATTGATTTTTTAATAGTTCTTCATTTGGGATGCGTACTTGGCTATTGTTAGAAGTACGAATTTTAATGGAAAGTAAATCTATAGATAATAATTCGCCTACAATGCCTTTATATTCAATCTGATCGCCAACCACAAATGGTTGTTCAAATACCAAAAATAATCCTGAAATAACATTAGACACTGCTGTTTGAGATGCAAATCCAATTCCTAAAGTAACTATAGTTGCAATACCTAAAACCTTCATATCTAAATGCAAGGTTGCTAATGCCAATAATACTGAAACTGTTATAATTCCATAATAAAATACACGCTTAAATATTAACGTATAATGTGGTGTAGTATGTTTTTCCAATACCCTACCAATAAAATTACTTGCAAAGCCTGCAGCTAAAAATCCAACAAGTACATATAGAGCAGCCGCACCCCAGGTTTGCCATTCAACATAACTAACAGCGTTACCAATATCATGCGCAATATTTTCTATTTTTGTATCAAGATCAAATTCATCTGCCATAATCTAACCTCTATCTGTCAAGGGGCTATTGATATTTCGCTAGGGCGAGTCAGAAGGCGTTGATTTTTGAGCATCGCAGCGCAGTTTACATTTGAGTAAATGAGCAGCGAAGCACAGAAAATCAACGCTTTCTGGCCGCCATAGTAGAAATATCAACAGCCCGTAATGTATTTTGTAATAATGCTGCTATGGTCATTGGACCAACTCCACCAGGTACTGGGGTAATCCATCCAGCACGTTGCTTTGCAGTTTCAAATTCAACATCGCCAATTAATTTGCCATCTTTAGTGCGATTCATCCCAACATCAATTATAGTGCTACCAGGTTTAATCCATGCGCCTTTAATTAATTCTGGATTGCCAGTGGCTACGACTAATAAATCGGCGCGTTGTACCTCTTGAGCAAGGTTTTCAGTTTCTTTACTGCACGACGTTACCGTTAATTTTGCTTGCATTAATTCTAAAGTCATCGGTAATCCAACAATATTTGATCTACCGATAACTACCGCAATTTTACCAACCCAGTTTTGTTTAGTTTCGGCTAGCAGTAGCATTATGCCGGCTGGAGTGCAGGGGCGTAAATTGGGTCGGCCTTGAGCTAAACAGCCTAAATTGTACGGATGAAAGCCATCTACGTCTTTGTTTGGATCAATGTTCTCGATAATTTCTGCAGTATTGATTTGCTGTGGTAATGGCAGCTGCACTAAAATACCATCAACTTTAGGATCATTATTAAGGGTTCGAATTAAATCTAATAGTGCTGTATGCTTTGTATCGGTTGGTAGATCATAGTTCAAGGTTACAATGCCTACCTTAGCACACGCGATTTTTTTATTTTTAACGTATACTTTTGAAGCCGGATTATCGCCTACTAGAACAACCGCAAGCACTGGAGCACGTTTGCCTTGGGCAAGACGTAGCTGAATTTGTGCCGTAATGGTATTACGAATTTGTTCGGCAAGCTTGGCGCCGCTTAATATAGTTGCTGTCAAAATTTTGACCTTCATTCAAATATAATATTATCATATAAGTATTAAACCTAAATGACAATTGCGCAATTAAAATATTTTAATCCTTGACCTAAATCTTTAGAGCCGCTATTATCTCTCTCCATTGAGATTTTTATTTCAATCGGGGCATAGCGCAGTCTGGTAGCGCATCTGCTTTGGGAGCAGAGGGTCGGGGGTTCGAATCCCTCTGCCCCGACCAATTTCCCTTTATTTTGAATGTTTTATGGTGGACGTAGCTCAGATGGTAGAGCCCCGGATTGTGATTCCGGTTGTCGTGGGTTCGATCCCCATCGTTCACCCCATTTTATCCAAAAAGACACGCGCTCGTAGCTCATTTGGATAGAGCACCGGCCTTCTAAGCCGGGGGTAGCAGGTTCGAGTCCTGCCGGGCGCGCCAAATTAAATTCATTTTTGACTTTCTCTTGCGTTAATAACGATTCTAATGCAGAATAGGTCGAAATCGGGGGGTCGTTAGCTCAGTTGGTAGAGCAGCTGACTCTTAATCAGCGGGTCGTAGGTTCGATCCCTACACGACCCACCACTGGTAGTATTAGCGAAAGTGGCGAAATTGGCAGACGCACTGGATTTAGGTTCCAGCGGGGAAACCCATGAGAGTTCGAGTCTCTCCTTTCGCACCATATCTTGGGAAAATTAAAACATGAGCGTATCAGTAGAAAAGACTAGCCGTTTAGGTCGACGTGTAACTATTCAAGTTCCAGAAGCAGTAATTGCTAAAGAAGAGCAAAACACCATAAAAGATTATTCTAAAAATGTTAAAATTGATGGTGGCTTTCGTAAAGGATCTGATGCGACCAAAGCGTTTATTAAAAATAAATATGCTGCGCAAATCCGTAGTGATGCGCTAAATAAAGTTTTAGAAACCAAATTAAGCGATGTTTTTAAAGAACAAAATTTGCGCCCTGCAAATCGTCCACAATTGGAAGACCTAAAAGACGTTAAAGGTGAAAACGTTACATATACAGTTTCTTTAGAAGTATTTCCGGAAATTGAATTAAAAGACTTTGCAACAATTGTATTAGAAAAAGAAGTTGCAGATATTACTGATGCTGATATTGATAAAGGTATTACCAAACTCCAAGAACAATTTGCAAGTTGGGAAGATGTCGCTGATCGTGCTGCGCAAAATGGCGACAAATTGACCATTGATTTCGAAGGCTACATGGATGGTGAAAAGTTTGATAATGGTAGCGCTGAAAATTTCGATTTAGAGTTAGGCAGCAAGCGATTTATACCTGGCTTTGAAGAGGGTTTGGTTGGTGTTAAAAGCGGTGATCAAACATCCTTAAAATTAAAGTTTCCAGAAAATTATGGCGCAGCCAATTTAGCTGGTAAGGATGTTGAATTTAAAGTTACCGTGAAAAATATTCAAGGAAAGGTATTGCCACCAGTTGATGCAGAATTTGCATCCCGTCTTGGAATTGAAGATAAAGATCCAGCGAAAGTGCGTGATAAAGTACGCGAGAACATGAGTAAATATTTAGAAGATTTAGCTCAGACTAATTTGCGAGAACAGGCCTTAGAAAAACTTTATGAAGTAAATCCAATTGATTTACCAGACTCCCTAGTGGCGCACGAAAAGCATAATATTATTCATGAAAAGTTACAGAAAGCTCACGATGATCATAATCATGATCTAACCCCAGAGCAGGAGACTGAATTTACTGCTGAGGCTAAAAAGCGTGTGGCAGTTGGGTTACTGCTAAATGAACTAATTAGTAAGCACAAAGTACACCCACAGGAAGATAGAGTCCTAGCTAAGTTAAGATCAATGGCTATGATGTATGGTGGTAATGCTGACTTTATACGCAAAATGTACTATGAATCTAAAGAGATGCGACAAAATGTGTTAAATATGGTGTTAACAGATCAAGCAGCTGATTTAATTGTGGCTAGTGCTACAATTAAAGATAAGAAGTCGACATTTTACGATATTGTTGAAGGCAAGAGTGCTTAAGGGGATACGGTAAGTTATGGATATTTACGCGAACAATTTAGTGCCAATGGTGGTAGAGCAGTCTGCCCGCGGTGAACGGTCCTATGATATATATTCCAGGCTTTTAAAAGAGCGCGTTGTCTTTTTAGTTGGTGCAGTAGATGAGTACACTGCAAACTTAGTTGTTGCTCAGTTATTATTTTTAGAGTCTGAAAATCCGGATAAAGATATTTCTTTATATATTAACTCTCCCGGGGGTGTCGTAACTGCTGGTATGGCAATTTATGACACTATGCAGTTTATTAAGCCAGATGTAAGCACTTTATGCATCGGTCAGGCTTGTAGCATGGGGGCGCTGTTACTTGCTGGTGGGGCGAGAGGTAAGCGTCATGTATTACCAAACTCTAGGGTTATGATCCATCAACCATTGGGTGGGTATCAGGGGCAGGCTACTGATATTGAGATCCATACTAAAGAAATTTTGGAATTAAGAGATCGCTTAAACAAAATCTTAGCATTCCATACTAATCAACCATTAGAAAAAATTGCACGTGATACAGATCGTGATAATTTTATGGGTGCAGCTGAGGCCCGAGATTACGGTATTGTAGATTCGATTCTGGAGAGTAGATCTGATCGTACCAGTACTTAATTCCGCTTTGCTGCAAGCTTCTGCTGCAAATATTTGCAGCAGGAGTAATTTACTTTATCTAAATTTATTTAAAATTTATCAATTTGTACAAAATAACAGCATACATATGCACGCAAAAATGGAAACTTAGAGTTATAATTAAAGTCAAAGGCTACATATGGGGTTGAAATATTTAATTTAGTCCCTATTTTATACAGTATTAATCGGACAAAGGTAGGTAGAGAGATGAGCGATAAAACTGACGGTAAAGATGGCCATGGCAAATTGCTGTATTGCTCATTCTGTGGCAAGAGCCAACATGAGGTGCGTAAATTAATTGCTGGTCCTTCAGTATTTATATGTGATGAATGTGTTGAACTTTGTAACGACATCATTCGCGAGGAAGTTGAAGAGAAGCCAGCCACAGTCGAAGACATTAAATTACCTACGCCAAAAGAAATTCTTGAAATTCTAGATCAATATGTAATTGGCCAAGCTACTGCAAAAAAGATTTTATCAGTTGCAGTATATAATCACTACAAACGTTTACAGTTACAACGCGAAGAGCCAGACAAAACAGCGACCGATGAGGTCGAAATTGGCAAAAGTAATATTTTATTAATTGGACCTACTGGTAGTGGTAAGACATTACTTGCAGAAACCTTAGCACGATTGTTAAACGTACCATTTACTATTGCCGATGCTACCACCTTAACCGAAGCTGGATATGTTGGTGAAGACGTAGAGAATATCATTCAAAAATTACTACAAAAATGTGATTATGATATTGAAAAAGCACAAACGGGAATCGTATATATTGATGAAATCGACAAAATTTCTCGCAAAACTGAAAACCCATCAAT
This sequence comes from Gammaproteobacteria bacterium, assembly GCA_020054325.1. GTDB lineage: Bacteria > Pseudomonadota > Gammaproteobacteria > UBA6186 > Azoamicaceae > JAGVLG01. The sequence goes on along the minus strand of JAGVLG010000100.1, from coordinate 9,907 downwards.
TACTCGAGACGTATCTGGCGAAGGGGTACAGCAAGCTTTATTAAAACTTATTGAAGGTACTGTTGCTTCTGTGCCACCACAAGGCGGTAGAAAACATCCACAACAAGAGTTTTTGCAAGTTGATACGCGCGGTATTTTATTTATTTGCGGTGGGGCATTTGCAGGTTTAGATAAGATTATCATTCAACGTACTGATAAGAGTGGTATCGGTTTCGGTGCTGAAATTTTCAGCAAAAACGATAGTAAATCTGAAAATGAAATCATGCGCCAAGTTGAGCCAGAGGATTTAATTAAATACGGTTTAATTCCAGAATTTGTTGGTCGGTTACCAATTGTTGCAATGCTTGAAGAGCTAGATGAAAGTGCATTGGTAAGTATTTTAACCGAGCCGAAAAACTCATTAACTAAACAGTACAAAAAGCTCTTTGAAATGGAAGAGGTTGATGTTGAGTTTCGTGAAGATGCGTTAGAGCATGTAGCTAAAAAGGCTATGAAACGTAAGACTGGAGCGCGTGGTTTGCGATCAATACTTGAAAACGTATTGTTAGATACTATGTATGAATTACCCTCTATTGAGGGCGTCACCAAAGTTGTAATAGATGCGGCTGCAGTTGAAGGTGAATCTAAGCCTTTAATGATCTTTGAAAACACTGAAAAAGTTTCGCGACGTGCCGCTGAGTAATTGTATAATTTAAGCAGTTTGGATTTAAGCTAGGCGCAGCTTGAATCGAGTAGCACGAGTGTATACCTAATACACGCCTAAATTCGAATTGCTTTTACGAGTCGCGATTTTTTTACACTTGCCAGAGGGGAATGACATGTCTGATACGATTAACCCTAATCCAGAAGAAGTTATTGACTCTGTGACCGAAATGCCGTTGTTACCGTTGCGCGATGTAGTTGTATACCCGCATATGGTAATTCCGTTATTTGTTGGACGCGAGCGCTCGATTCAAGCATTAGAAGCGGCTACGAAAAGCAATAAACGAATTTTATTGGCCACGCAAAAAGAAGCTACCCTTGATGAGCCTAGTAAGGATGACATTTATGGGGTCGGTACTATATCAAGTATCCTACAACTATTAAAATTACCTGATGGTACTGTTAAAGTTTTAGTTGAAGGCTTACAACGCGGTGCGGTTAAAAATTTTCTTCAGACCTCGCCATATTTTGTAGTTCAAGTTAATGAAATCAATGCTGCTAATGTTGGCCCTGCGGAGATGGAAGTTCTAATTCGGTCTTTGATTTCACAATTTGAACAGTACATAAAATTAAACAAAAAAATTCCGCCAGAAATTCTTACCTCATTAACAGGCATTGATGATCCAGTACGTTTAGTGGATACCATTGCAGCACATATGTCATTAAAGATACCAGAAAAGCAAAAAGTATTAGAAATTGCCGGAGTAGCGGAGCGTATTGAGCATTTAATGGCTATTATGGAATCTGAGATCGATCTACTTCAGGTAGAAAAACGCATTCGTGGTAATGTGAAACGCCAAATGGAAAAGAGTCAGCGTGAATATTACTTGAAAGAACAAATGATAGCGATTCAGAAAGAGCTTGGCGAACTTGGCGAAGACAGCGGTAATGAAATTGATGCATTGCGTAAAAAAATTGAAAGTGCTGGTATGCCAAAAGAAGCCCAGGAAAAGGCAACAGCTGAACTTAATAAATTAAAGATGATGTCGCCAATGGCTGCTGAAGCTAGTGTATGTCGTAATTATATTGATTGGATGGTTTCAGTACCATGGAAGAAAGCATCAAAAACAAAGATAGATCTACCTGCGGCAGAAAGGATCCTTAACAAAGAACATTATGGTTTAGAAAAAGTTAAAGAGCGGATTTTAGAATATCTTGCAGTGCAACAGCGCATGCAAAAGATTAAAGGTCCGGTATTATGCTTAGTTGGGCCACCGGGAGTTGGTAAGACTTCATTAGGGCAATCTATTGCAAATGCAACCCAACGTAAATTTGTGCGTATGGCACTTGGTGGTGTGCGCGATGAGGCTGAAATTCGTGGTCACCGCAAAACTTATATCGGTGCTATGCCTGGTAAGATATTACAAAAGCTAGCTAAAGTAGAAGTGCGCAATCCGTTATTTTTACTGGATGAAATAGATAAAATTGCTGCCGACTATCGTGGTGATCCGGCCTCGGCTTTACTAGAAGTATTGGATCCAGAGCAAAATCACACCTTTAATGATCATTATCTTGAAGTAGATTACGATTTATCTGATGTAATGTTTATTTGCACTGCAAATTCATTGAATATTCCGGCACCGTTGCTAGATCGTATGGAGGTGATCCGTCTCTCTGGCTATACCGAAGATGAAAAAATGAATATTGCTACTAATTACTTGATACCAAAGCAAATAGAAAGTAATGGTTTGAAGGAAAGCGAATTAGTTGTTACGCCAGAAGCGGTATTGCAAGTTATTCGTTATTATACTCGTGAAGCTGGGTTGCGTAGTTTAGAGCGGGAAATTTCAAAGTTGTGCCGTAAGGTTGTAAAGCAAATTTTATTAAAGCCAGAGTTGCAATCTTATACGATTAAACCTGAAGATCTCGAAGAGTTTTTAGGAGTACGTAAGTATCGTTTTGGTGAAATGGAATCGGAAGATCGTATTGGCCAAGTTACTGGTTTAGCATGGACTGAGGTTGGTGGCGATATTTTAACTTTAGAAGTTGCTACGATGCCAGGTAAAGGTAAAGTAACGCGTACAGGTAAATTAGGTGATGTCATGCAAGAATCAATAGAAGCTGCAATGACTGTTGTGCGTAGCCGTTCAAAAAATTTAGGAATTCTCGATGAGTTTTTTGAAAAGAATGATGTTCACGTGCATGTGCCTGAAGGTGCAACACCAAAAGATGGTCCAAGTGCAGGTATAGGTATGTGTACGGCTATGGTTTCAGCGTTTACTAATATTCCAGTGCATTGCGATGTTGCCATGACAGGTGAAATAACCTTGCGTGGACAGGTATTACCAATTGGCGGTTTGAAAGAAAAATTATTAGCTGCGCGGCGCGCTGGTTTGCGGCATGTAATTATCCCTGATGAAAATGTTCGAGATTTGAAAGAGATCCCGGATAATATTTATGAAGGTTTAGAAATTCATCCGGTAAAATGGATTGAAGAAGTGCTCGATATTGCATTGGTAAAGAAGCCAGAGCCCCTAAGTGAAGAGGCGATAGCTGCTCAAGCAAAACGTGCTAGTGAAGCCAAAGATGAGCGTCGCGCTGCGCATTAGGAGCTATGGCTTAACTTTTGTGCTGCCAAGAGCTTTAGTTACAGTAACAGGTTTAGTATTCGTTTTATCTGGCTGCGAACCTGGCTGGGATTGTTTATTATCTTGAGTTATTTGTGTTGTTGTCTCAGCTGGTGATGCTGTTCCAGCTGCTTGTGACGTTGTTTCAGCTACTTGTGATGCCGCTGCGCTTTCCGGTGTTTTGGCGTCACTTAACTGCTGTTGTAGTGCGGCTGGTGTTGTAGTGCTGAACACAAGTGGAGCTACATTTGGTCTAACTTGTGTGGATAAAAAATTAACAATTGCCGACGCATGGGTTTTTACTCGCATGCTTTGTATATTCAAACAACCTAAAATATGATATTTGACTTTATCGTCCAATGCTTGATGATTTTCATTAATTGCTGTGGTAATTTTAGCCACCACATTATCAATTAACTTATCATTGTCTGCAATAAGAGCGGTAGCGATCTTGAATATTTCTGCAAAAATATCAGCTGCTGTTAGCTTTTCTAAGCCGAGGATACTTACATACCAATCTTTAGCTCCGGTTTCTATAGCATACCGCCCTGTACCATGAGACCAACCGTTAGTGTCATCTATTAATGTGTATGCAAATAGTCTGGGATTTTGCGCAATGTTTTTTAAAAATTGATTTGTTTTTATTGTCTTTTCTATGCCATTTCTATTTTGCAAGCAAAATTCATGATCTATAGCATATATAAATAGTGGTTGCTTGGATATTTTATCGTACACTACGACAAAATTTTCAAACTTAATGTCGCGATCATGCAACACCAATTTTGCGCATAATGCACGGAATAATGTGCTTGCAGCATAACCAGACAGCTTGATCACTCTATCAGGAAAGCGTGAATTTATAAAATGAAATAAATCTTCGCAATCTTGAGAATCATTAGCTAAAATTCGTGAAACTGATCCAAAGTTTTTAAAATCTATCTTGCTTTTGGCAGCATAATTCTTGGTAAATAGCGCAACTAAAATTTGAGCCATTAATACTTCATTAACTAGCAGATGTACCGGATATTTTTCACTTTGTGTTTTATGGATCCATTTCTTGGTGCGTTCGACATTTTTTGATTTTGAAGTAACGATAGTAGCACTTTTGTTGCGGCCACATTCTGTGGGATCTACAGGTTTTACTGGGGTGTATTCCTTCACAATATTTACTTCCTTATTCTTCCCTGTCTTTCATTATACCCAAATATCCGCACCTCAAATAGCTGTTGACATATTATCAGTGCACCTGTATTCTTCTGGCTTCTAGTCAAGACGGTTGGAAAACAAGCTGTGCTTGACGGTGGTAGCTGTAGTTGGTATAAAAGTTCAATTATTTTGGGCCAAATGAAAAGGGGATTTTTGTGAATAAAGCTCAGTTAATTGATGCAGTTGCGGTGGCAGCAGACTTACCAAAAACAGTAGCTACCCGTGCGCTTGATGCGGTATTAGAAACTATTACTCAGGCATTAGTTTCGGGAGATAGCGTTGCTTTAGTGGGTTTTGGTACCTTTGGTGTCAAAGAACGTGCTGCTAGAGTGGGGCGTAATCCAAAAACCGGTGAAAAGATTGATATTCAAGCTGCTAGGGTTGCCCACTTTAAAGTAGGAAAAGAGTTAAAGGATGCAGTTAAGTAACTAATAACTTAATGCATAAATAATTTGGGTGCTTAGCTCAGCTGGTAGAGCATCGCCTTTACACGGCGAGGGTCGGGGGTTCGATCCCCTCAGCACCCACCAGTCAATTATGCGGAGCGGTAGTTCAGTTGGTTAGAATACCGGCCTGTCACGCCGGGGGTCGCGGGTTCGAGTCCCGTCCGCTCCGCCACATTTATGTGAGTCGTAATTAATCATGATGCAATTAATTCGCGAGAAATCACGTGGAATCATCTCTTGGGTAATCGTAGGGATGATTGCGCTCGGTTTTTGTTCTTGGGGGGTTAGCAGCTATTTTAACAATCAATCTGGCCCAGTAGTCGCCAAAGTTGATGGTCAGAAAATTACTGCATCTGAAATTGATCAATTATACGAACATTGGGTGCATTATAATGCTACTAATAAAGCATTCGATGCCAGCCAAATCGATCCAAAAGTTATAAAACAACGACTTGCTGTTTCTTTAGCACGTGAACGTGCAATTGTACGTGGCTTACAAAAAACAGGTTTTGCAATTAGCGATAACTATCTTATAGCAACCATTCAGAGCCAACCAAATCTACAAATCGATGGTCAGTTTTCAATTGATTTATACAAGCGTTTTTTACAGCAAAACCGTATTGATGAAAATGAATTTGAAGATGTACAACGCGACAGTCTAATGTTGAGTCAAGCGCAACAAGGTATTGTGACTTCGAACTTTACACTAGATAAAGAGTTAGAAGAAATTGCTAAAATTAGGAACCAGAAGCGTGATTTAGGTTATGTAATTATTCCTGCAGCGAATTATCAAAAGGAAGCAGTAGTTACTGATGCTGAAATTGAAGATTTTTACGACAAAAATGGTCAGTTCATGAAAGAGCCGCAAAAGGTTAAGCTGCAGTATATTGAGCTATCAATTGATCATTTAATTAAAGATAAAAAAATTGATGAGCAAATGTTACGTGAATACTACCAAAATAATATGCAATTATTTAGTGAGCCTGAGGTTGTGCATGTAAGACATATTATGGTGGAAGTACCAATCAATGCCTCCGCAAAGCAAAAAGAAACTGCCAAGAATAAGATTGATGCGGTTTATAAAAAGCTCAAAGACGGCACAAACTTTGAAACCTTAGCTCGTGAAGAGTCAGAGGATAAGATAACTGCAAGTAAAGGTGGTGATTTAGGATGGATTGGCAAAGGAGATCAAGCTTTGCCAGCGTCAGTTTATGCCTTAAACAAGAATGGTGAATTCACTGAACCAGTACAATCGGATTATGGATGGCATATTTTTGAGGTTTATGAGCGTAAAGGTGGTGAAGCAAAAGATTATAATTCGGTTAAAAATGTTGTCGCGGCACGTTACAAGCAAGATATGGCAGAGCGCCTATTCAAAGAGACCGGCGAAGAGTTAACAAATCTGTCTTATGAAAATCCAAATACTTTGCAACCTGCAAGCGATAAGTTAAACCTGCCAATCCAAACTACAGATTATTTCACAGAACAAGCTGGTACTGGAATTGCGAGCTCTAAGAATGTGCGCAGTGCTGCATTTAGTGATGAAGTATTAGGTCAACAACGCAACAGTGATTTAATACGTGTTAGTGATGATAGTTTCGTGGTAATTCGTGTTGCTGATATGCAACCAGAAAGACAGAAAACTTTAGCTGAAGTTAAAGATGACATTAGAACTATGTTGCAAAAACAAGCTGCAGCAGTAAAGGCCAAACAGTTAGGCGAAAATTTAGTGCAAGAAATTAAATCTGGTACTGCAGCAGATAAAGCGGCCTCAAAGTTAAGGCTTGAGTGGAAAACTCAAAAGAATGCCGCACGAGATAATAAGGCCACACCAACGCCTATTTTACAAAATGCCTTTATGATAGAAAAACCAACTGCAGAAGCGCCATTATCAGTAGCTGGTTTTCAATTACCAAATGGTAACTTTGCTGTGGTAACAGTGAGCAAAGTAATACCTGGCACTTTTGATGAAAAGGTTGAACAAATTTCGACGCAAGCATTAAAGCAACAAATAGCAACTATTCAAGGGCGCTTAGAATATGAGTCCTTCCAAGCAGCATTAATAGCTAAAGCTAACATTAAATTTTATGAGGCACAAAAATGATAGTAGAACCTAAAACTCGTGGCTTTATTTGTACTACTGCGCATCCCGTTGGTTGTGCTGCACGTGTTGCTGAGCAAATAGATTATGTGCAAGGCGAAGGGGAACTTCCTGCAAAATATAAAAATGTATTGGTAATCGGCGCATCAACCGGTTATGGTTTGGCAAGTCGCATTGTCGCAAGTTTTGGTTTGGGTGCGAAAACTTTAGGTGTGTTTTTTGAGCGAGAAGCAGATGGTAACCGTACTGCCTCAGCTGGTTGGTATAATTCTGCTGCGTTTGAAAAAGCAGCACAAAAGGCTGGCTTGTATGCTCGTAGTATTAATGGCGATGCTTTTTCAGAAAATATAAAACAACAAACCATTGATTGTATTAAGCAGGATTTGGATGGCAAAGTAGATTTGGTAATTTACAGTTTAGCCTCACCACGCCGTCAAGATCCAACTGGTACTTTATACACTTCAGTATTAAAGCCAATCGGTAATCCATATAAAGATAAAACAGTTGATATAGTTAGTGGTGTAGTATCGAATGTCGAGCTTGCACCAGCTAAGCCTGAAGAAATTATTGCTACTGAAAAAGTTATGGGCGGTGAAGATTGGGCGTTATGGGTAGATGCATTAATTGCTGCAGATGTCTTAGCCCCAAATGCAACTACTGTTGCGTACTCTTATATTGGCCCAGAAATGACATACCCAATTTACCGCGAAGGTACTATTGGTGTTGCTAAGAGCCACTTAGAGCGAACTGCACATGAACTAAATGTGCGTTTAGCTAAGCATTGTAACGGTACTGCAATCGTGTCAGTAAATAAAGGCTTGGTAACCCAAGCTAGTGCTGCTATCCCTGTTGTACCGCTTTATATTTCATTGCTATACAAAGTAATGAAGCAGAAAAATATTCATGAAGGCTGTATCGAGCAGATATATCGTTTATTTAAAGATTTTCTATGTGTTGATAACATGAAGTTAGACGATGCACAACGCATCCGTATCGATGATCTAGAATTACGCGATGATGTGCAGCAAGAAATCGCGCAATTGTGGGGTAATATGACGACTGAGAACTTACCAGAAATTTCTGATATCGTGGGCTTCAGAAAAGAGTTTTTCCAATTATTTGGTTTCGAAGTTGATAATGTTGATTATACTAAGGATGTTGATATCAACGTGCAGATCCCGTCGATACATTTAGAGACTGTTTAATCTGGTACTCAATCAGGCCATTGTTTTTCGAAGCGGCCTCATCCGCCAGGGATGGCGGATGGGAGCTTACATGGATGTACTTGCAGCGTCCGCCTGAGAAAAATAATGGCTGGTTGAGTAACAGATTATTAAATAGACATGGAGGTCAAAATGATTGGAAGTATAGCATTACTAAGTGCTTTAATAGTTTTTCTTATTGTCCCTTTAATTTCATTAATCCAATATTATTCCCCCAAACAATACTCCAAAGCCATGAACTTTTTTTGGGTTATAGCGGCTATAATTACCTGGCCAATAATCCCTGTGGTTTTGTTTATTCGCAATAAGAATAAAATTTTGAACTACATATTTTGGATTGGTTTAATTGTATTCGTAATATCTGCCAATGTTTGGTTGTTATCTAACTTGAACTTCGTTATTGAAATTCTGCATAGATACGGTAATATGAAATAGGCCTCTTATATTAGGATCTATCATGCTAAAAGCAATATCTAAATTAGTTATAGTTAGTGTGTTGTTCGCCGTTAACTTTCCAGTAATTGCGGATGATGTCGAAAGTATATATCAAATAGATGTAATTTTATTTGAACACACCGACTCAAAGCGATTTGATGCCGAAATATGGCCAAAAGAGGTAAATAGGGTAAATGCCAGTGGCGCGATTAATCTGTCTAAGATGAAGAATCAGGATGATTCCTTGGATACGTTGCAGACGCTGAACGCTCTAGATGAGCTGGGATCAGAGCCAGTACAAAAAGTTATTAATTCTACTGTGAAATTAGTAGATGCAAATAATTTAAAATTAACTGAAGAAGCAAATATTATTCGCAATAATAAAGGATTGCATTTGTTGCAGTACCTAGGTTGGACCCAACCATTAGCAGCTAATGTGCGTAGTACTCCTGTTTTAATTCATGGTGGCACGAAGGGTAATAATGTTACTGCAGTTGTGAGCATCAAACCTGTTAAAAATGCGTTTAATGTTGACGTTGATATGTTGTATGTCACCGATCAATCAACTTCGCAAGGTGTAAATGAATTTAAGATCAAAAAAGATTTTAAAGTAAAGCGCCGTGAAGTATTTTATTTAGATCATCCATTAGTTGGCATGATGATAAAAATAACCCCGCTTATCATTGCCGATCAATAAGAAACAAATACCTAAAATTGAGAGGCATAGTCTTATTATGCCTCTCAGTTTAAGTTTATTACAAAGTAGTTAGTTTATTTGTGCTAGCAGTATTGCCATTTGAATTGGACGTATTACTATTAATTGGTGCAACAGTAATATTATTTGATCTGATAGTAGCAGCTGTTTTTGCAATACTTGGGCTGGAATTTGCGGTGTCATCTTGTGCTATTGCCGCATCTTCTGCTTGGATGCATAGACTCCAGAAAAAGCCAGCAGATTTGGCAACTGGTACTTTTATTGGATTATTGTATCTTTGAATTTTATCTAATAAAGCCTCAGCTTTGCAATTTACATCTTCAAATATGAAATTGGCATTTCCTATATATCTTACCTTGAACCAACCATGCAGTTGCGAGCAGTGTGTTAAATAATTTTGGATATCTGAAATATCAGTGCCATTTTTCAAAAACGTATCTATAGCATGTTCAACTTTGGAGTATATAGCATTGTAAGTATTTAAATCGTTTGATATTTTAAGACTAGATGAG